>JAATFF010000127.1 GCA_015655335.1 Lysobacterales bacterium
TCAGGCCGCCAGGGCCGCCTACGCACAGAAATCCATGTCGTCGCCCTACGCCTGGGTGGTCTATCTCCCGCAAGGTGGGGACATGACCAACATGAGCCGCCAGCTACCGCGCGAATGGGCCTCCGATACCTTGGCGGCGTTGGTGCTGGCCATGGTGATGGGGCTGGCTGCCCTCGGTTTTGCCAAGCGCATGGCTATTGCAGCCATGGCACCTGTGTTCAGCTGGTTGAGCGTGTTAGTGCCGTACTGGAACTGGTATCGCTTCCCCGGAGCGTTCGCCTGGGCCGGTTTGGTCGAGCAGCTGATTGGCTGGCTGCTGGTGGGTGCCGTGATGGCATGGTGGCTGGGACGAGGCGAGCGCAAGGTGTTCTGATCCGGGAAACGCAGGGCGGGCAGCGACAAATGCCGCGTTGCGACGGTAGCGGCCTGGCAGCGATAATCCCG
Source organism: Lysobacterales bacterium (assembly GCA_015655335.1). Classification (GTDB taxonomy): domain Bacteria; phylum Pseudomonadota; class Gammaproteobacteria; order Xanthomonadales; family Rhodanobacteraceae; genus Dyella_B. The sequence goes on from JAATFF010000127.1 coordinate 445, forward strand.
CCTTGTTGCCCTTATTTCGGATCCAATCATGCTGGACCCCGCATTGCTGCGTTCGCGCCTGGCCGAAACCGCCGCGCGTCTCAAGGAAACCCGAGGCTTCACGCTCGACGTGACGGCCGTGGAGGCGCTGGAAAGCCAACGCAAGCAGTTGTCCACCGACACGCAGGAGCTGCAGAATCTGCGCAACACCCGCTCCAAGGCCATCGGCCAGGCCAAGGGCAAGGGCGAGGATGTCGCGCCGCTGATGGCGGAGGTCGCCGGCATTGGCGACAAGCTCAAGGCCAACGAACAAGCACTCGCCGAGGTGCAGGCGAAACTGTCCGATATCGCGCTGCTCATCCCCAATATTCCGCACGAATCGGTACCGATCGGCAAAGACGAAACCGACAATCACGAAGTGAGTCGCTGGGGCACGCCGCGGTCTTTCGATTTCCAGGTCAAGGATCACGTCGATCTCGGCGAACGTCATGGCTGGTTGGATGGCGAAGCCGGCGCCAAGCTTTCCGGCGCGCGCTTCACCGTGATGCGCGGCCAGCTTGCGCAGCTGCATCGCACACTTGGGCAGTTCATGATCGATCTGCACACGCGTGAGCACGGTTACTTGGAATGTAATGTGCCGGTATTGGTGAATAGCGATGCGATGTATGGCACGACGCAGTTGCCGAAATTCGAAGAAGATCTGTTCGCCACCCAGGTGGGCGACTCGCGGCGCTATTTGATTCCGACAGCTGAAGTCTCGCTCACCAACCTGGTGCGAGACACCATCCAGGATGTCGATGCATTGCCGTTGCGCCTCGCCGCGCACTCGCTGTGTTTTCGCGCTGAGGCCGGCAGCTACGGTCGCGACGTGCGCGGCATGATCCGTCAGCATCAGTTCGAGAAAGTGGAAATGGTGCAGGTCGCTCGCGCCAGCGAATCGTACGCGCAGCTGGAAGAGATGGTCGGCCATGCGGAAAAGGTGCTGCAGAAACTCGACCTGCCGTATCGCAAGCTGTTGCTGTGCACCGGCGACATGGGCTTCCAGTCCAGCAAGACTTACGATCTGGAAGTATGGCTGCCTAGCCAGAGTACTTATCGCGAAATTTCCAGTTGTTCCAATTGCGAAGATTTCCAATCGCGTCGTTTGCAGGCTCGTGTGCGCAACGCCGAAACCAACAAGCCGGAACTGGTGCACACGCTTAACGGTTCCGGCCTTGCCGTCGGCCGTACCTTGATTGCGGTGATGGAGAATTACCAAAATCCCGATGGTTCGATCACGGTACCCACAGCACTACGCCCCTATATGGGCGGCGCGGAGAAGATTGCATGAATACGCCGGCACGCACGTCATGGGACAAGGTGGAGTTCTATACCAGCTACTTCCTGATGTTTGTGCTTGCGTCGGTGATTGGCACGCGCCTTAGCTTCGCCTCCGTGTGGGCGTTGCCTGCGGTCGACCTGGTGTTCAATGTCATTGCCCTGGTTTTGGTTGTCGCCAGTTTTTGGATCGCTCGCAAGCGTCGGTCCTGGCGTCTTTGGATCATCGCCTTCGCCACCGCCACCCAGTTGGTACCGATGGTGCTTCGTTATCCGGCAACGCTGTTCCCGTTGCTGGGTGGCCTGATTCCGGTAGTTATCATGGTCTGGGCCTTGTTCTCACTCAGTCGCAAAGGCCCCAATGGCCCGCGGGTACGCGGTTCCTGATAGCATGTCGCCCTCGCAAAGCAGCCATCGATACAACGGCAGCCAGCAAACAATTTAAATCGGAGAGATGGCCGAGTGGTTTAAGGCAGCAGTCTTGAAAACTGCCGTAGGTGTAAGCCTACCGTGGGTTCGAATCCCACTCTCTCCGCCAATGAAATCTCTTAAGCTATTGATTTAACAAATTTTCCAAGTAAGCAAAAAACGGCTGGTGTACCATTTGGTGTGCCAGCCGTTGTTGTTTCTGATGCTATCTCGTTGGCCTTCATTGGGACAGACTCTTTGCCGCTCCATCGTTTTGCGGCATAAAGAAAAGGGAACACGCCTAGTGGGCGTGTTCCCTTTTTGCTTATATGTTCTCTGGCTGCCGAGCATTACGATTAAACACGGGATCATCACTGTCATGTGCCGAGTTTTTCTTGGCTAGGCGCAAGACACTCAGGGGGGGGGCATGGACGATCACTACAAGTCTGCCGTAGGCCGCACTTCGCGGCTTCAATGCGCGAAGCACGATTTACCAACGTACAAACTTCGGTCTGAGAAGGATTGCTAAGCATGCCTTCAATTACCGTCAAATCGATATCGTTCGACGACACTTCGTTCCGCAAACTTGCCAACATTACGATCGAGTTCGCTCCCAGAATTACCGTAATCGCAGGACACAACGGGATCGGAAAGTCGACCATTCTTGCGCTCTTGGGAACGTTCGAGCTAAATCCGAGTGTAAAAACGACCAAAACGATGCGGTCGGGTGTAGCTGACGGATGCTGCTGTTTACAGCGCTTGAAGAAATGCCTTCAAATCCTCACGTTCCTCGATAGTGAGCTGAAGCGGGTGGTCGGCCTCCAAGCTTCGGTAATACACCTCGCGGTCGATGGCATCGTCCAATGTGGCGACACTGCCGTCGTGCATGTAGGGCGCGGTGGAGGCCACGCCGCGCAGTGAGGGCGTACGAAAGAGTCCGATATCAGCCGGATCCTGCGTTACGTTAAAGCGTCCGAGCTGTGCTTCGTCAGCGTGCATGGCCACGCGATCACCGATGGCGGCTCCGTGAAGCGATCGTTCGATGATCGCTTGGGTGAGTTCCGGAAGATGTTGGTTTACTGCGTCTAGGCCGACGCCAGTTCGGTGATAAGCGTGATCCGTCAGCATAGCTGGAGAACCTTGAAGCAAGTGGCATTCAGCACAGCGACCTTTGCCCTTGAAGATGGCCAGGCCAAGTTGCGCGCGTGGACTTAGCGCACTGGGATCGTCGTGCGAGACATAACGGTCGTACGCGCTTTCAGGCGACTTCAAGGAACGGACGTACGCCACCAATGCACTGGCGATCTCGTTGGGTGTGATGCCCGATTTGCCGTCGGGGAATGCTTGCGCAAATGCAACGCGATACTCGGCATTTGCTTCGACTTTTTGGACCAGTTCCGCCTGATCCTGAAACCCCATTTCCACCGGATTGGTGAGCGGATCGAGCACCGCCTGTTCTAGCATCGTCCGCCGTCCGTCCCAGAAGAACGTGTTATCCCCTGACGCTTCAACGGTAGCCAAGCTAGGGGTATTGCGGGAGCCCATGTGTCCGTAGACACCAATGGCCACACGACGACCGTCGGTATAGGCTTTTTCGGGGATATGGCACGACGCGCAGCGGATGGTGTTGTCGGCACTTAGTTGTACATCGTTGAAAAGCTGTTTGCCCAGTGTAACCCGCAGAGAAATCAGTGAAGTCCGATCAGACTTCACGACTGCGGTGTGGCTTTTCATTACAACAGCCAACGACAATGCCGATAGGACGATAAGCCCTATCAGGCATAGAGCGAGATATCTGTGCGACGACTGTCGCATAGCCCCTGTCACAAGAAACCGTGTTTACAGGCTTGCCTCACAGTGTCACGGCGTACGTTGATCATTATCGTCGTGCCCATAGTAGCGACCATCGTCATGCTTGAATCACACGATGCGTTTAACGTTTGGTGCGGTAAAATGTCGGTTTTATGCAGGTGTACCAAAGCGTCGCCAGAACAGGCACCGCAAGAAAGGTCCAAGCAATCGCTTTCCAAGCAATCGCTTCTCCAAGCAGTGCGGATAGGAGCCCCGTCATGGTGAGTAGGGCCAGCGTCCCAGGTGCCGTCCACACCTTTCGCCAGTGCATAGGCATGCTCATACCGCACCCGGCATCCGCAGCGCGCGCGTAGCATTAGCAGCTTCATGTACGGCAAGGATGCGTTCCAGCCGACTTGCGCGCGTTCGCCGTCGCGCAATCCAAAGGTAGAGCCCGCTAGTCAAGACCATAATGGTAATGACGTCAAGAAGCGCCCAGAGAATCTTAAGAGGCAGACCACCGTAATCACCGAAGTGCAACGGTCGTGACACTTCCAATGCTCTTAGATACCAAGGCATTGTGGCCACCAAACTCAACTGACCTGTTCGTGCATTGACCAAGATCGGATCAAATAAGCGCGCGCGCAAATGACTGGCTCCGTGTGACCAGAAGAGATATTGGCTCGGACCCGCAGAATTCCCGATAGCTAATGGACGAGGATAGACGAGTGACGTTACGACATTGCCAGGTACGGCGTGCTGCGCTGTTTCCAAGGCAGCCTGTGGTGAACTCAATTCTGTAATCGGAATGTTGGGCGCATCTTTCCATTGCGAAAGAATGCGGGCGACATCCGTTTGTTCCCACAAACCGAATAGCGGCACCGACAGCTCATTCATGACGCCGGTGAGTCCAACCACCAGCGTCCACGCCAGCACGACGACACCAAGCAAATTATGCAGATCGAGCCATTTCAGGCGCGTACCTCGACCTTCGCGCACCGTTCCAAAGTCGATCTTCTTCATGAAGGGGCCGTACAAAACGACGCCCGAAACTATCGCCATGACAAACAACAAGGCCATCACTGCTAAAAATAACTCTCCGGGCAGGCCAGCGAATAATTCGGTGTGAAGCGTCAGCATCACGCCCATAAAGCTGTGTTGTTGCGCTTCGAGAGATTTGGAGGTTTCCAATACCTGCGCCGTACGCGCATCAAACCGGATGAAGTGCATCACCTTAGGATCGGCTTTGAGTGCTTCGAAGGACGGCACCATCCATAGGTAGACCTGTGGTTCATCGTCGTCGATGAAGAAGGAATCGATGACTTGACCGGGATACATGCGATGCCCGGTCTCTGCAAGGCGATCGAGGCTAGCTCGTGGGGTGTTGTCTGGTAACGAGACGTAGGTGTGGGGCTCCAGCCAGTTATTGATTTCGTCGGAGAAGACCAATGGCAAGCCGGTAAGGCAGATAAGCAATAGGAAGAGCGTGCAGACCTGGCTGGACCAAGTATGGATCCAGTGCCAACGGCGCAGTGCCCGATGGCGAAGGGGATCGGTGGCCTTAGATGCAGCCGGCAGGGCACCTGTATCGGAGCGAAGCGCATCCATGGATCCACCTATGCCTGCGGCAGTCGTTCGGGGTGCTTATGGTACGTGCAAGTGATAATCACTCGCAATATGATGCCAACTTAAGTGAGTGATCCACGACGGAGACCCCCTTGCTGCTACACATTCCACAGGTACTTAACTCCGAACAGGTCGCTCATTTCCGAGAACGGCTCGCGCAGGCACCCTGGGCGGATGGCCGGATCACCGCGGGTTACCAATCGGCACGAGCCAAGCGGAACCTCCAGCTTCCCGAAACCGACCCCATCGCCGAGAAGTTGAGCGATGCCGTTCGCATTGCTTTGAAACGCAATGCGCTTTTCCTGTCAGCCGCATTACCTCGTCGCATTTTTTCGCCGCTGTTTAATTGCTATCAAGTCAGTGATGGCTTCGGAAATCATGTCGACAACGCCGTGCGTTACGATCGGAGCCAAGTCTCCCCTCTTGAAGAAAACGGCCATCCCGTGCGTACGGATTTATCCGCCACGCTGTTTCTCTCTTCGCCCGATGATTACGAGGGCGGCGAACTGCTTATCGAAGAATTACTTGAAACACGACAAGTCAAGTTACCCGCAGGCGACATGGTGTTGTATCCAGCCACGAGCGTGCATCGTGTTGAACCGGTCACTCGAGGCGAGCGGCTGGCGTCTTTCTTCTGGATTCAAAGTCTGATCCGTAATGCAGGTCAGCGTGAGCTGTTGTTCAATTTAGATATGTCGATTCAGAAGCTAGAGCGTGACCATCCTGGCGACCCCACCATCGTGGAGCTCGTAGGGACTTACCACAACTTATTGCGCTTCTGGACCGACGTCTAGGACGCGACGCAGTACTCCTTCGCGAACTGCCGTAGCGCTTCATGGGGTGACTGTTTCAGCATCGTCGCCAGCTCAGAGAGAAAACGCGGCGTTGTTGTCGTGGCGGCCTTTTGCAGCCACATGACGGCCTCATCCGTACGCCCTTGTTCGGCTAAAACGGATGCATAACTGCACTGACCCCGGAAATCTCCTCCTTTTGCCGAACGTTGATACCACGCTTGAGCCTCATCCGGATCGCGATCCGTTCCCCAGCCGTTCTCGCAATACATACCGACAAAGTTCATCGCGCGGGCATGACCGTGGGAAGCGGCAAGTCGGAACCAGGTGAGGGCGGCCTTCCGATCTTGCTCGACGCCACGACCATGTGCGAGCAATTGGGCGTAGTTGTATATCGCCCAATCGCAATCCAGTTTTGACGCGTTGAGGTAATAGGTGGCGGCTTGCAGGTAATCTACCGGCACGCCAAATCCATACTCGTGGCATCGCCCAATCATATTGAGGGCCATTGGCACGCCTGCCTCCGCAGAAGCTCGAAACCACCGAAACGCTTCGCGGACATCCAGTTTTGTACCGACGCCATTAATCAGCAATTGTCCTAATGCGAGCTGCGCATGAGGATCGCCAAGCTGCGCTAACGTACGCAGTTTGGCGGCTGCCAACGTGGGTTGCGTCCGCAACAAGGCCGCAACGTCCTCGTACTGACGATCCATGAGGGTCACTAGGAGCTATTAGATTTTGAAGTTGATGCTGGCCATGTAGGTACGCCCTTCCGCTGGCAACGCATACCAATAGAATGTCTTCGTGTAATACAGGCGATTGAAGATGTTCTGAATGTTGAACTGCAGCGAGATGCGTGAATCCACCTGCCACTTAGCCATCGTATCGAAACGCCAGTAAGCATCGATGTACTCATCAGGCGGCCCGGCATAACCGATCTGCTTGCTGTTGTAGTAAGCGCCAGCTCCGACCGTGACGGAGGGAACAACGCGATACGTGGACCATAGACTAAAGGTGTTTGCCGGCGTGTTGGGAACGTGATGCCCTTCTTCGGGATCGTTTAGACCCGCGTTGAGAATTCGCGCATCGACATAAGAGTAGCCGCCAATGAGGTTCCAGTTTTCGGTGATCGATCCATTGGCGCTCAATTCCACGCCTTTGGATTCGGTCTCCCCAATTTGCGCCCACACGTTCGGCTCAATCTCGATCGCCGTGTTGCGGTGCTTCTCGTCGAATACATCGCCGCTCACAAGCAAGCGACTATTGAACAGGTTCCATTTGGTACCCAGCTCAAAGGAACGTGTGATTTCAGGCTTGAGGTTGGTGGAGGACGGCTCGTAAGGACTAGATGGAAACGCCTCGTCCTGACCCGCGCCGCTTAACGCTTGGTCTTCGGGAATCGAGGACGTACTCGTGGACAGATAAATCGTGCCCTGTTCCACCGGCTTGTACATCACGCTTCCCTGATAACTGACGAAAGTCAGGTGATCGGATGCGTCGACACCCGACGGATCGCTCGGGTCGTGCGCTTGCGTGAGGTAATCGTCCCATCGTACGCCACCGTTGAGTTTCCAATTCGGCGAAAGCGTGACGGTATCGAAAGCATAAGCCGCGAAATCGCGTGTCGTGTAATAGGCGAAGTCTCTGTTGACCGTGATTGTGCCTTGCCACGGATCATGCGGATTGGGGCTATAGAGGCTCGTGCAGTCGTAACTGGCGAAGAGTGCCGGAGAGCAGCCGCCACCGTTATATCCCTGCAGACCCTGCGGTGAAGTTACGGTGTAGCCGAGCCAGGACCCGCCGCCGCCGAGCCGTTCCTTTTCTTGCGATGCCTCAACGCCTACATCGATATCGTGATGGATGGAACCCGTATCGAAGTGCCCCGTCAGATCGGTCTGCGTGATCGCACTGAGAGTGCGATCATAGTTGCCGATCGGCAAACGATAGATATCGCCCGGTGGAAGAAGCTGATAGTCGGGCGTTTCAGCCTGATACGGTAACGTCAGAACATAATTGTTTTCCGAATCCGTGTAACGCGCTTGGCTGCGCAGCATCCACGCATCGCCGAAATCGTGTTCGAAGCGACCTTCTATCGAGTTGACCGGTGTGTAGCGGAAGTCGCGATCGGCAAGGCCGTAGAAGTTCTTGGGGTTGATGCCAAGCGTTTCGGTCAACGGCTTGCCTGTGACAGCCCAATCCACCGGGATGCCGTAATCGGGCGTGCTTCTGTCGTTGAAGTAGTAGTAGCCGAGGATAAAGCGCGTGGGCTTGTTCAAACCAAACGTAACCGTGGCGGCAGCGCCTTTCTTGTCGGTACGCACGGCCGAATCGCGGCCAGGCACACCACCGCCCATGTCCAAAATGTTCACACGAGCAGCGATGCTGTCGCTTATTTGCCAGTTGCCGTCGAAGGTCGCGCGATATTGGCCGGCACTTCCATAGGTGCCGCCGACGTCCACGAAATTGCCGGCCTGCGCTGTCTTCGAGACCAAGTTGAGTGTGCCACCACCACCGCTGCGTCCGGCAATCGACGAATCCGGCCCTTTGACTACCTCAACTTGCTCCAGATCAAAAATGTCACGCGTTTGCACGCCGATGTCGCGCATGTCATCGACGTAAATATTTCCCGTGGAATTGAAGCCTCGTATAGATGGCAAATCACCACTGGGCGTACCACCCTCGCCAGCGGCAAACGTGATGCCAGGGACACTGCGAAGCGCGTCTTGAAGCGATGTAGCGGCCATGTCCTTCATGGCCGATTGGGGCACAATCGTGATCGACATCGGCGTGTCGATCAGCGGTGCGGTGAATTTCGGTGAAGAAGGCGCCATGCTCTGGCCGTAGACATTGACGCTGCCGAGCTTCGTGGCGTTGTCTTTCTGGGCTGGTGCGGCCGTTTTCTTCGGTGGGGGGAGAGGATTGGCTTGGGGCGTGGAAGAGGCAGTGTCCTGGGCCAAGACATGACTGCTACCGAGGATCATGGCGGCGCCGAGCGTCTTGCCGAGCAGCCCAACGGTTTTACTGGACGACGAAGCTACCGTGTCATCGGTCACGATTCGATTCATAAAGAGACCCCTCTTGAGCTGCTGAAGCTAGGGAAGGTCCGCATCCGAGGGATGCGCCATTCCCTGAAAGGTTTCAAAGGTAATGCGAATCATTCCCATATGCAATCGTGACAAGAGCTCAAGCCAATTAGGACATCTGGCGATGTGCTGGCCAACCGTTTTGTATTCCATGAGCGCCGGGGGATGAAGCATTCCCTCGCCTGGCTCCCTCGCGAGGCTGACGAAACAGGAGCTCCCTTCGACGCACGCCTGGCACTTCGACCAAGGCGCGATCAATAGAGGTGCACCGGATCAGCCCTGGTAACGCAAGGCGTCACGGAACAGCGTGAAGGCGGGTGAACTTTGGCGTCTGCTGGGATAGTAAAGATGGTATCCCGGGAACGGCGGGCACCAGTCCGCGAGCACACGTGTCAACCGTCCCTTCACGATATGCATCTTCACTAAATCTTCGGGCATATAGGCCAGTCCCAGTCCCTTGAGCGCGGCATCCAGGCGCATCGCGATGTGGTTGAAAACGAGCTGACCCTCGACACGCACTTTCAGCTCTTCGCCTTTCTTCTCGAACTCCCAGGGGAAGATGCCGCCGTAGGTCGGCAGGCGGATGGTGATGCAGTTGTGACGGGTAAGATCGCGCGGTGTTTTGGGCTGTGGATGCCGCGCGAAGTACGCCGGAGACCCCACGACAGCCATCCGCACATCGGGACCGATGCGCACCGCGATCATGTCCTTTGCGACCTGTTCGCCGAGCCGGATGCCGGCATCGTAACCTTCAGCCACGATATCGGTCAGGCCGTAGTCCACAGTGACTTCGACATGGATGTCCGGATGGTCCGGCAGGATCTTCGCGAGCACAGGCTGCAGAACGGTAATCGCTGCATGTTCGCCCGCTGTGATGCGCAACCTGCCTGCAGGTTTGTCCCGGAATTCGCTCAGCAGTGACAGTTCAACGTCGATTTCATCGAGTCGGGGGACGATTACCTGCAGCAGGCGCTCACCTGCTTCCGTGGGGGAAACACTACGTGTTGTGCGCGCGAGGAGTCGGATGCCTAGCCGTTCTTCCAGGTTCCGCATGGACCGGCTCAACGCGGGCTGTGATATGCCGACTTTCGCGGCCGCGCGGGTAAAGCTGCGTTCCCGTGCGACGACCGAAAAAATCGCGAGCTGATCGTAGCTCTCGGACGGCATTTATCCGCTCCGGTTATGAACCCATTCCGATTATGCCATCTAGTGTCGCCAATCCTTCGGTCTTAGATTGTCCTCGTGGAGGACATCATGAAGAATCGCAAACTTGGCAACAGCCTTCTGGAAGTCTCGGCGCTTGGCCTTGGCTGCATGAGCATGAGTTCGGGATATGGCCCGGCTGCCGACAGGCAAGAGATGATCAAGCTGATCCGCGTCGCGCACGACCGAGGCGTCACCCTGTTCGATACGGCCGAAGCGTACGGCCCGTTCGCCAACGAAGAGCTCATTGGCGAAGCGCTCGCTTCTATCCGCGACAAGGTGGTCATCGCGACGAAGTTCGGCTTCGATATCGATCTGGAGACAGGCGCACGCAACGGCAACACCAACAGTCGCCCCGGACATATCAAGGCCGTGACCGAAGCCAGCCTCAAGCGCTTGCGCACCGACTGCATCGACCTCTTGTACCAGCATCGTGTCGATCCCGAAGTGCCGATCGAAGACGTGGCTGGCACGGTCAAAGAGCTGATCGCTGCAGGCAAGGTGAAGCACTTCGGCCTTTCGGAGGCAGGTATCCAGACGATCCGTCGTGCTCACGCCGTGCAGCCGGTGACGGCCGTCCAAAGCGAATACTCGCTGTTCTGGCGTGGGCCTGAGGCGGAGCTTCTGCCACTGCTTGAAGAACTCGGCATTGGCTTTGTACCGTTCAGTCCGTTAGGCGCCGGCTTCCTGACCGGCAAGATCGACGAGAACACTAAGTTCGACCCGACCGATTTTCGCAACAACGTACCTCGCTTCTCACCCGAAGCGCGCAAGGCGAATTTCGCCTTGGTGGACCTGATCAAGGTTGTCGCGGAACGCAAACACGCGACCCCGGCGCAAGTGGCATTGGCATGGTTACTCGCCCAAAAGCCATGGATCGTGCCGATTCCAGGGACAACCAAACTGCATCGCCTTGAAGAGAATCTGGGTGCGGTCGATCTGGATCTGACCACTGGCGATCTCGAAGAGATCAATACGGCTGCGTCGAGGATCAAGGTGCAGGGCGAACGTCTGCCCGAAGCTGCGCTGAAGATGACCGGACGTTGAGTGGAGCGGCCATGAAGCTCAATACGCTGGAATGAAACACAACACCGGCTGGCATGACATGTTTGGCCATGATTCCGATGGCATCCATCGTGGATTAGCAGCACATGCATAACAAAAAGGGAGTGCACCAAATAGGCGCGCTCCCTTTTTGTCTATGCCATCTGAAGTAGGTCGCGGGCGGGCGCAGCAGGCGCGTGGTGACAAGAAGACTCACCCGCTCTATCAAGGCATGGCTGGACTATGAAGTGATATAAGCCGCGCGCCATGGATCTGCGCTTCGCGATCCGCGAAGATTGAAGCGGGGCGGATCTATACAAGAGTTTTCAAATGAGATAGATTCTCATTTAGGTTGTCGTCGCATGCGCGATGGCTCACGTCCGACATTCGTCATCCCGGCCGCCAGCACCAGGCGCATCCAAGCGCCGCCTTTGCCAGCAACGCCGCGTGAAATCACGCATTGGCAAAGGAAACATCTACTCATGTTGCGCTTCACCCCTCTGGCGGCCCTGATCGGTGCCGCGTTAGTTTTTCCCGTGCACGCCGCGGATGCCCCGTCGCCGTCGTCACCACAAACCAATAACGCAACGCAGCTCCCGGGTGTGCAGGTCACCGCCTCGGCGCCGTCGGTGCAGTTCAACACGCCGGGCACGACCACCCTGATCGATCGCCAGCAGATGGATCGCCATCTGGTGACCAACATCCGCGATTTGGTGCAGTACGAACCGGGCGTGTCGGCGATCGGCTCGCCTGGCCGCTTCGGCCTGGACAGCTTCAACATTAGTGGCTTGTCGGGTAACCGCACGCGGATCGAAGTCGACGGCGTATCGATGCCCGATTCATTCGGCGCCGATGTTGCTGGAGGCAGTTTCCGCGCGGGGCGCGACTTCATTGATCTCGACGAGATCAAGCAGGTGGAGATCGTGCGCGGGCCGGCGTCGGCGCTCTATCCCTCCGATGCATTAGGTGGCGTGGTCAGTCTGACGACCAAGGATCCGGCGGACTATCTGCGTCCGGGCAAGAGCCTCTATACCTCGGTGAAAGAACAGTACGACGGTACCGATCGCAGCTACGCCACTACTGCCACGATGGCAGGCGGGGATCAGCGTAACGGATTTTTGCTTGTAGCGACCCATCGCGATGGCCACGAAACCGAAGACATGGGTACGATCGGGGGCATCGGCAATACGCGCACGCGTCCCGATCCGCTTGTCTATAACCTCAACGACGTCTTGGCCAAATACGTGCACACCGCCGATAGCGGGCGTACCGATCACGTGATTGTGGACGCCTCGCAGATGCGTACCCGCACCGATGGCTTGTCCGAACTCACGGCGTCGTATGGCGTCATGCCGACGTACTACAACTCGCAGGATCAGCAAACGCATCTTCGCGCCAGCGTCGGCCAATGGTTCCCGCAGCTGAACTCAGCGATAGCCGATACCCTCGACTGGAATGCGTACTGGCAGCTGAGTCGCACGCGCACCGATACGCAGACCGACTACGGCACGATCGACCGCTTCTTCGAGAACCTGCCGCTGCAGGAGAAGGTGTTCGGCGGCAAGCTCGTAGCGGTCAAGCATCTGGGCGATACCGGCGCCATCAGCCAGACGATCAGCTACGGTGTGGAACTATCGCGCACGTGGGCGCAATCCAACGTGGGCGGTTACGGCATCGACACGCAGACGGGCGCCATGGGCAGCAGCGATGCGTTCTTGCCCGGCAATTATCCGCTGCACCTGATTCCCGACAGCGCCACGGATCGCTACTCGCTGTTCGGCCAGGACGAGATTGGCCTGTTCGACGATCGCCTCGTCGTCACGCCCGGCGTGCGCGCCGACCGCTACGACTACCAGCCTGCTGACGATCAGCTCTACCTGAAATACAACCCCGGCTACGTGCAAAGCGATTACCAAGCGAACCATGTCTCGCCCAAGCTGGGTGTTATCTGGCATCTCAACGACACGCTCAGCGCTTACGCCGATTTCGACTACGGATTCCGACCACCGCTCTACAGTGAAATCTCCGGTGCCTGGAACGAGCAGCCCGCGCCCGGTATCAACATCGCCTTCCTACCCAATCCCAATCTCAAAGCCGAAACCAGTCGCGGTGCTGAGTTCGGCTTGCGTGGCAAGAGCGATCTGGGTTGGTTCGACGTCAACGGCTATTACAACCGTTACAACAATTTCATCTGGTCAGGCTATGCGCTCGCGCCGAACGCGGTACCTGCATGGGCTTACCAAATATCGCAGGGAGCGTTCTTTAACGAATTCTTCCAGGCCGTCAACGCGCGCAAGGCGTTCATCAAAGGTGTTGAGGCCAGCGGCGCCTTACAACTCGGTCATTTCAGCGATGCGCTGAAAGGCTGGTCGCTGAAGGCGAGCGCTGCGATCGCCACGGGCCGATTGATCCAACCGGGTGACACCGGCTACACGCCACTCAACACGGTCGATCCCGCGAAGCTCGTCGCGGGGGTGAGCTATGACGCGCAAACCTGGGGCGCCGAACTGATCGGTACCGCCGTTCGCCGGCATACGCCATTGAGCGATCCCACCATCTTTCGGCCGGCTGGGTACGCCACGCTCGATCTGTATGGGCATGTCTCGCCGACCGACAACCTCGAGTTGTATGCAGGCATCAGCAACCTTGCCAATCGCAAGTACTGGGACTGGGGCAATCTCAACAGCGGCACGCTCGGCAATTTGATCGATGGCAACGGCGTCAACGATGCTGGTACCGGTGGGCTGCCCGCCGATCGTTTCACGATGCCAGGCCGCACCTTCAGCCTCGCAGCGCGTGTCGCGTTCTGAGCAAGACGAGGAGATGACCATGTTGGACAAGACATCCCAAACCGCTTCTGTGACGATGCCGCCACTGCCATTGCGTGAAGCCTGGCAACGCCTGCGTGAAAGCGAACCCGCGCTGCGCGCACGTGAGCTGGCCGAACGCCTCGGCGTCAGCGAAGGTGAGCTGGTAGCTAGTCGCTGCGGCGAGGGCGTAACGCGCCTGGATGGACCATGGGCCAACCTGATTCGTGCGTTGCCTGTGCCCGGCAAGGTCATGGTGCTAACGCGCAACGACAGTTGCGTACATGAGAAAAAAGGTACGTTCGCGAACATCGAGATCGGCGGCTCGATGGGTGTCGTGCTGGACGAGGCGATTGATCTGCGCCTATTCCTCACCCACTGGAAGCACGGCTTTGCCGTCGTTGAAGAATCGCGCGGAAGGATTCTGCATAGCCTGCAGTTCTTCGATGGCGATGGCACAGCGGTGCATAAGGTCTATCGCACGGACGATACCGACACGGCTGCATGGGATAGGCTGGTCGGCCGTTACAGCGCGGCGGTGCAATCACCACTGCTGGAACGCGTCATCGTCGATGAGCCATTGCCGAACCTTTTGCGCGATGAGGAGGTGGACGCGACATCGCTGCGCGAAGGCTGGCGCGCGATGCGCGATCCGCACGACTTCTTTGCGCTGTTGAAGAAACATCGTGTGACGCGTACGCAGGCGTTGCGTGTCGCGGGTGCGGAATTCGCACAACGCGTGGATAACCAAGCTATCGCTACGGTGCTCGAATCGGCGGCGGCCAGCGGTCTGCCCATCATGGTGTTCGTCGGTTCGCCGGGGGTGGTGCAGATCCACACCGGACCTGTGCACGCCATCAAACGCATGGGGCCATGGCTCAACGTGCTCGATACAGATTTCAACTTGCATTTGCGTGAGGATCACATTGCGGAAAGCTGGATCGTGCGCAAACCCACGCCGGAGGGACCGGTCACCTCACTCGATCTTTATGACGCCAAGGGCGCGCAGATCGTGCAGGTGTTCGGCAAGCGCAAACCCGGCATTCCCGAACTGAAGGCGTGGCGGGAGCTGGCCGACAGTCTTCCTCGAACGGAGCACACTCATGCGTAGCCCTGTTGCCACACTGCTTCTCTTTTTGCTGTTGCCCGTCGCACAGGCCGGTGACGTTGCGCCGCAACGCATCGTAGCGTTGGGCGGTGACATTACCGAGACCATCTACGCGCTGGATGCACAACAGCATCTGGTCGGCGTCGACAGCACCAGCGAATGGCCGGCTGCTGCCAAACAGCTTCCGGACGTCGGCTATGTGCGGCAGCTGAATGCGGAAGGTGTGCTGGCGCTTCGCCCGACGCAAATCATCGCCACGCACGACGCCGGACCCCCTGCGGTGATCGCGCAGCTACGCGAGGCCGGCGTTTCGCTAGCGCTGCTGCCGGAGTCGCAAACACCGCAGGACGTCATGGCTAAAGTAAAGAACATCGGGCGCCTGCTGGATAAGGACGCGCAAGCCGAGCAAGTCGTGACCAAACTCGCGCAAACCTACACTGCACTCCATGGTGATGTCGCTGCGATGCCTCATCATCCCAGTGTGGTTTTCCTGCTTTCGGCTGGCACGGGCAACCTGCTTGCAGCAGGCCTCGATACCGCCGCCGATCTTGCCATCAAGCTGGCCGGTGGCCGCAATGCCATTCAGGCCTACTCGGGCTACAAACCGATGTCTACCGAGGCGTTGGTTGCCGCAGCATCGGAGGCGATCGTGCTGATGAGCGAGCGCAGCGATGGCGCTGGTGATGTTGCGCACGTGCTTGCGTTGCCAGGTGTGGCCCAGACGCCAGCGGGTAAGCATAGGCAAGTGATTTTTGTCGACGGACAAGCCTTGCTCGGTTTTGGTCCGCGTAATGCGGACAACGAACGAATGCTTCAAAGCAAGTTGGCATCGCTCTCGCCATGAGTAGTGTGGGTGCCGTGGCGACGATAGGGCATGCCAGGGCA
>JAATFF010000144.1 GCA_015655335.1 Lysobacterales bacterium
GCGGGGCGCCGTGCTTCGCGAACAGAAGAAATCGCCGGGTCGCCCGTTGGTGTTGATGGGCAAGGACAATCGCGCTTCCGGTTACATGTTCGAATCGGCGTTGGAAGCGGGCCTCGCTGCGGCCGGTGCGGACGTGCGCTTATTCGGCCCGATGCCTACGCCCGCCGTCGCCTATCTCACGCGCAGTCTGCGTGCCGATGCCGGTGTGGTGATCAGCGCGTCACACAACCCACACCACGACAACGGCATCAAGTTCCTTTCGACGCTAGGTGAAAAGCTTTCCGATGAGATCGAGGAGGCCATCGAGCGCGAGACCGACGCGGAGTTCGTCACCGTCGATTCGGAAAACCTCGGCAAAGTCGTGCGCGTTACGGATGCCGTAACGCGTTATGCGGAGTTCTGCAAATCCACCGTGCCGGAAGACTTCAGTTTGGCTGGCATGAAAATCGTGCTGGATTGCGCGCATGGTGCGACGTACCAAGTCGCGCCCAAAGTCTTTGCGGAGCTGGGTGCGGAGCTGCATGTCATTGGCGATCGGCCGGACGGTTTCAATATCAACCGCAACGTCGGCTCCATGCATCCGCAGGCTTTGCAGCAAGCGGTGCTGGAACATCATGCCGATGTCGGCTTTGCCTTTGACGGCGATGGCGATCGCGTGCAAATGGTCGATCACAACGGCGTGCTGGGCGACGGCGACGACATGCTGTACGTGCTGGCGCACAGTTGGCATGCACGCGGGCTGCTGCAAGGTCCGGTGGTCGGCACCTCAATGAGCAATTTTGGTTTGCAGCAAGCGCTGGGCGAACTGGACGTAGAGCTGATCCGCGCCAACGTCGGCGATCGCTTCGTGTTGCAGAAGCTGAAAGAACACCATGGCGTGCTGGGCGGCGAAACATCCGGCCACCTCCTGTGCCTGGATCGCGCCACTACGGGCGACGGTATCGTGGCGGCACTGGCGGTGCTGGAGGCCCTGAAGGCGAGCGGTCAGGATCTGGCCACCGCCCGCCAAGGGCTGCACAAGTTGCCCCAGGTGATGATCAACGTACGAGCCGCTGGTGCGCGCGAGGCGCTCGATTCCGATGCGGTGCGCAAGGCGCTGGCCGAGACGGAGCAGTCCCTGCGCGGCCGCGGACGCGTGGTGTTACGGGCATCCGGCACCGAGCCCGTGGTGCGCGTCACGATCGAGGCCGCCGACGCCGATGAAGTCAAGCAGATGGCCGAACGGCTCGCAGACGTCGTAAAATCCGTAGCCGAACGCTCGTGAACCAGTAAGGCAGCCCTACGCCCAGGTCGCCAAGGAGTGGAGCCTTTTCAGGCTTCGAGGCCCGACGTGCACCGCCCCTGCGGTGGCGGAACACAAATCGACCGCACGCCAACCTGTGGAAAAGTGATGGCTACTCCGACCAAAAAGGTTCCGACCCTCGACATCCGTCGTTACGACACCGACCGCGCGGCCTTCGTCGCCGAATTGGGTGCTGCGTATCGTGAATTTGGCTTTTGCTGCATTAGCGGGCACGGCATCACACCCCAGCTGATCGACGGTGCTTACGACGCGTTTCAGCGTTTCTTCGCACTGCCGTCCGAAACCAAAATGAAGTATCACGTGCCCGGTTCGGGCGGCGCGCGCGGCTATACCCCATTCAAGGTCGAAACGGCCAAGGACAGCCGTTATCCCGACTTGAAAGAGTTCTGGCATATCGGCCGCGAGATAACGCGCGACTCCCGCTTCGCCGATGTGATGCCACCGAACCTGTGGCCGGCCGAAGTGCCCGGCTTCCACGAATACGGCTACGAGCTATACGAAGCATTGGACTTCCTCGGTAGCCGCGTGCTGCGCGCGCTGGCCTTGCACATCGATCTGCCGGAAGACTATTTCGAAGACAAGATCGACCAGGGCAATTCCATCCTGCGTCCGATTCACTACCCGCCTATCACCGAAGAAAGCATTCCCAACGTGCGGGCTGGGGCACACGAAGACATCAACTTCATCACCTTGCTGGTCGGCGCCAGCGCGGAAGGGCTGGAAGTGTTGACTCGCGAAGGCAACTGGCTGCCCATTACCACCGAGGGCGATGCCATCGTGGTGAATATCGGCGATATGCTGCAGCGTCTGTCCAATCACGTGTATCCGTCCACCACGCATCGCGTGGTAAATCCGCAGAACGCCAATGCGCGCAAGCCGCGTTATTCGGTACCGTACTTCCTGCATCCCAATCCCGACGTGATGCTTGATCCGGTGTCGCAATGCATTACACCGGACAATCCCCGCCGTTACGATACATCGATCAGTTCGCACGAATACCTCATGCAGCGTTTGCGTGAAATCAAACTGATCTAATGGGAATGTCGATGGTCTTTCGCACCACTAGCCTGGGTGCGAAAGACAATGCGTGTGTTTCTCATTGCCTCATTCATTGATGTCTGCGGCTACATTACACGCATTCCACGGAGCGTTGTCATGGCCGCCAAGCACCACCACACTGAACGACATTTCATGGCGTCCGACGTCGTACGCGATCTGGTGATCGGCATGGCCGATGGCCTCACCGTACCGTTCGCGCTGGCGGCGGGCCTTTCCGGTGCCGCGGTAGCGAGTCGCGTGGTGGTGGTGGCCGGTGTAGCGGAAATTGCAGCCGGTGCTATCGCGATGGGTTTGGGCGGCTACCTCGCTGCGCGCGGTGATGCGGACCACTACGACGCCGAGCGCCGTCGCGAACTACGCGAAGTACGCGAGTTGGCGCGCGAAGAAGAACTAGAAATCGTGCAAATCTTTGCCCAGTACGGGCTCGACCGTGATGCTTGCAAGCCTGTTCTTACCCACTTCCATCAGGATCACGAAGCGTGGGTGGATTTCATGATGCGATTCGAGCTGGGCCTGGAAAAACCGCAGCCTGGGCGCGCACTCCGCAGCGCGCTCACTATCGGTGGTGCTTACGTGATCGGCGGCCTGGTGCCGTTGGCGCCCTATATGCTGATTGACGGTTTGCAGCCTGCGTTGCACGTATCGGTGGTCTGCACGCTGATCGCGTTAGCGGTGTTTGGCGCCGCCAAGAGTCATTTCACCGGCATCGGCATGCTGCGTGGCGCTTTGCAAACCATGTTCGTGGGCGGCCTTGCTTCCGCCGCGGCATTCTTGCTTGCACGGTGGATAGGCGGCTAGCGTTGTTGCACGCAACGCGCAGGGAAAATGCGTCGGCCGACTATTCCTGCGCCCGGTACCGATGCGATTGCCGCGCCGACATACGCAACGCGAGCTTGTCGGGCATCAACTTGAACATGCTTTTGACAGTGCGATTGAAGCGGCCGGTTACATGTACGGCGTCGCCGCGTTCCGCCGCGTCGATGCCTTCCTGCACGACATCTTCCGCACTCTGCCACATGAAATCGGGCATCTTGCTAACCAGCGGGCGCGTGCCGGTGACATCGTGGAATTCCGAGCGCGTAAAGCCGGGGCAGAGCGCGCAGACGTGAATACCCAATGCTTGGTTCTCCAGCGCCAACGACTGCGAGAACTTGATCATGTAGGCCTTGCTCGCCGCATACAGCGTGTGGCCGGCCGAACCTGGCACGTGCCCGGCGAGCGATGCCACATTGACGATGCGTCCGTAGCCGCGTTCGCGCATGCCGCGAATCAGTCGCCACGCCAGCTCGGTCGGCGCGGTGACCAGCACGCGCAGAAAATCCGCATGCGTCGCCCAATCGTTCTGATCGAAACGGCCGGGGACGCCATAGCCGGCGTTATTGATCAGCCAATCCACTTTCAGCCCGTGCTGATCTAACGTCTGGCAAAGCTGCTCAACGGCATTCGGTTCGGCCAGATCGTTGGTTAGAACCGTCGCATTCACGCCATGAGAGGCACGCAGGTCGGCAGCCAGCGCTTCCAGGCGGTCGGTGCGTCGGGCGGTGAGTACGACGTCGTGACCGCGTGCGGCCAGGGCTCGGGCGAAGGCGGAGCCAATCCCGGCGGAAGCGCCAGTAATCAGGCTGAGCGGACGGGCTTGAGTCATGAATCCATTTCCTGGGAATTGAGCGGGCGCGTTGCCGTGCCCGGGGGCGGTGGTTAAGCTTGCCAGCTTTCATTGCATCGGAAGCGGCCATGCGTAAAAAACTCGTCGCCGGTAACTGGAAAATGCATGGCAGCCGCTCCATGGCCGAAGGTCTGGTGCAAGAGATCGCGCGGGCTAAACCGGCCGATATCGACGTGCTAGTATGTCCGCCATTTCCTTACCTCGCCGCCCTGACCGCTGCGTACGCGAATTCCGGCCTCGGCTTTGGCGCCCAGGATGTCAGCGAGCACGAGGGGCAGGGTGCCTATACCGGCGAAGTGGCGGCCGCCATGGTGGCCGACGTCGGTGCCCAGTGGACCCTGGTCGGCCACTCCGAGCGCCGCCAATACCACGCCGAAAGCAACGAGCAGGTGGCCCGCAAATTTGCCGCCGCGCGGGCTGCCGGACTCACACCGATTCTCTGCGTAGGCGAGACGTTGGCCCAGCGCGAGGCCGGCGAAACCGAAACCGTGATCGCCCGCCAGCTTCAGGCTGTGTTGGCCGTCAGCGGCATCGGCCGCTTCGACACCGCCGTGATCGCTTACGAGCCCATCTGGGCCATCGGCACCGGCCGTACCGCCACCCCCCAACAGGCGCAGGACGTGCACGCGTTCATCCGTAGCCAACTCGCGCAAGGGGATGCTATGATTGCCCGTCTGACTCGGCTGCTTTATGGCGGCAGCGTCAAGGCGGCCAATGCTGCAGAGCTTTTCGCGCAGCCGGACGTGGATGGAGGTTTGATCGGGGGTGCCGCACTCGTGGCAGCCGATTTCCTCGCCATCTGCAACGCCGCCCACTGAGCAACACCGAACCCTACGCGAGACATCATGTTCGTCATCTTCAGCGTGTTCTACATCCTGATCGCTGCCGCGATGATCGTGCTGATCCTGATGCAGCGCGGCGCAGGCGCCGATGCTGGCTCCGGTTTCGGCGCTGGCGCTTCGGCGACGGTGTTCGGCGCCCGCGGCTCGGCCAACTTCCTGTCACGCTCCACCGCCGTACTGGCCGCGCTGTTCTTCGCGCTCAGCATCGGCATGGGCATGTACTTGAAGATCCATGGCGGCGTAGCTCCGCAGCCGACCAATAACAGCGATCTGGGCGTAATGGGCAGCCTTGGCAACAAGCCGGCCGCCAAGCTAAATGCGCAACCCGCCGCCCCGGTCCAGCCGCAGGCAGCGATTCCGGCTCCCGCCGCCGCTCCAGCAGCAGTCAACGGCGACGTACCAGCCGCCCAGCCAGCACCGGCTAAGGCGCAGCAAGGTGACGTCCCGACAGCCACCGCTCCGGCAGCGTCCTCGTCGAGTAAGCACTAAAATAAAAGACACCTGCCCAGGTGGCGGAATTGGTAGACGCACTACCTTGAGGTGGTAGCGACGTAAGTCGTAGGGGTTCGAGTCCCCTCTTGGGCACCATTAAGAAGTCCGATGCGGTCCGATACGGACCAAAAAGACTAAAAAAACCCGCTACTTAGGCGGGTTTTTTGTTGCCTGCTGTCCAGTTGCGTCCAGTCCGATCCATTGCAATCTACCGACAAATGACGGTAGTTTCGACGGTAGCTACCCCGAAAGTGTCCTTCCCGACACGAGAGTTACCGTCATGACGCTGACCGCTTTGGACATCAAACAAGCCAAGCCAGCCGCCAAACCGTACAAACTAGCGGACGGGCGCGGCCTTTACGCGCTAGTGAACCCGAACGGCTCCAAATGGTGGCGCTGGGACTACCGCATTGCGGGTAAGCGCAAGACGCTAAGTATGGGAACCTATCCCGAAACAACCCTTGCCGAAGCTCGGGAGAAACACGCTGCTGCCCGAAAGTTGCTAGCCCAAGGTGCCGATCCTAGCGACGAGAGGCAGGAAGCCAAGCGCCAGCGGGTCGAGGCCCAACAAACTGCGACCGGCACCTTCGAGGCAGTCACTCGCGAATGGATGGTGCGCGAGCATCCCAAAGTGGCCAAGGTCACAGCCAACAAGAACCGATGGCTATTCGAGACTTTCCTGTTTCCTGAGATTGGGCACTTACCGATCACCGCTATATCACCGCGCATATTGCTGGACGCCTTACGTAAGATCGAAGCTGCGGGTAAGCAGGAGACCGCGCGCAGAGCGAAGATCAAGGCGGGACAGGTATTTCGCTTCGCCATATTGGAAGGCAATACCGAGACTGATCCGACTGCTGCACTGCGCGGCGCGATCAAACGCATAAAGCATAAGCATCATGCTGCGATCACCGATCCCGTAAAGATCGGACAACTGCTGCGGGATATCGACGGTTTCACCGGTCAGCTCGTCACGCATGCTGCGCTCAAGTTTGCGCCACTTGTATTTGTACGACCTGGTGAATTGCGCGGCGCAGAATGGTCAGAAGTCGATCTGGACGGTGGTATGTGGCGCATACCCAGCACACGCATGAAGATGAAGGCTGATCACCTGGTGCCACTATCTACGCAAGCTATTGCCGTCTTGCGTGACCTGCAACCGTTGACAGGACATGGGCGCTACGTGTTTCCAAGCCTGCGCGGTGCCAGCCGCCCCATGAGCGAGAACACGGTAAACATCGCCCTGCGCGGCTTAGGTTATGACGGTGACACGATGACCGGCCACGGCTTCCGCGCGATGGCATCTAGCCGGCTCAATGAAATGGGCTGGGACGAACGTGTGATTGAGCGCCAGCTAGCGCATGCCGAGCCAAACGAAGTGAAGGGCGCTTATAACTACGCCGCGAAATACCTGGAGGATCGCAAGCGCATGATGCAGGCGTGGGCGGACTACCAGGATGGCCTGCGCGCGGGTGGGCAAGTGATTGCATTCAAGAGCAAGGCCAGCTAATCGCACGCGTCGCGACAGCGGCATCAAAGAATCGGGCCTAGCGAGTCGAGAACTAAGCAGTAACGACGAGGTATTTGCGGTGGCAAGAAAACAGGCATCCAGTTCTCAGCAGCTAACGACTGAGCGAGCACTGACCATCAACATGCGGGAGGAGCTGCGGAAGGCAAGAATTGGCGACAAGACTGCGGCACGCGAAGTGGTGCGCTTCCTTCACGACTACCTCACTCATTCACTGCCATTTACCGGCATACATAGTGGTTTCCGCGAGTATCGGGAGTACCTGCTGGATGCTCTCAGGGCCGGGGCAGATGGGGAAAGTATTGATGCGAAACTTGGCCTGAAATCGCGAGGCCGCCCCCCAGTTCCCTGGCAGGCAAAGCTACTGGTAACCAACGTTGTCCAGCAATGGATGAAACACGGGGGTGAGAATGGTGGGCGGCTTACGCTCGAAAAGGCCATTCCGAAAGCATGCGATCAGATAAACGAATTTCTTGAGAGTGGTGCCCAGCATGAGTGTTCAGATGGGCGCAAGGTCGATTCGGCATGGGTTGCTCTGCGCATCAAAGAAGTGACAGAGGCTAACGCTGGCGACTGGTACACAGAGGTTCTTAGCTACCTGCGAAAAGGCGGTATTTAATCTTGTGACTGGATCAATCTAGAGCAATAAAAAGAAGGCTACCCAAGCATGGAGTAGCCAAATGCAACACGAATCAACCTCCCAGTATCTACGCGCTTCCGACATTGTACGGAACCGCAAGACCGGTAAACCCGGCATTCTTCCCATTTCCCAAGCTACCTGGTGGGCGTGGGTTAAGGCCCAAAAGGCCCCAGCCCCTATCAAGCTGTCACCCGGTGTCACCGTCTGGGAAAAGGCTCAAGTAATCGCCTTTGCTGAGTCACTGGCGAAGGAGGTTGTGCAATGACTACCTCCCCTAAAAACGCCAACGCCCCGGCGCGCGAACGTCGAGGCGGCATGGCTTGGCACATTTTCTGCCACGCATTGTACTGCGTTGCGCGCAGTGCTGAATTGCCATTTTTCGTTCTGCTGCTGGCAATCTGCTTTCTGCTGGTATTGGCGGTGGCGAAATGACTATTCGCTGGGAGTCGGCGCATGAATCGTGATACCAAACGACGCGCGCGGCAGACAGGACGTTCCGGCGAACTGGTGAGCTTCGCTGGAGTGCCCCGCATTGTCATGGACACCCGGAAGTACCGCGCCCTGTCGGCGCCGGCTAAGGTGCTTCTGTTTGAACTCTGCAGGCAGTTTCGCGGCTCCAACAACGGGAACCTATGCGCGGCATGGGGTGCTGTGAAGGATCGCGGCTGCGGCGCGCACACGACGATCCAGAAGGCCACAGACGAGCTTTTGCGAGCCGGGATGATCGAAAAGACCGAACAGGGTGGGAGGCACAGACCCAACCTGTTCGCGCTGACGTGGAGAGCCATCGACGACTGCGGGATGCGGGCAAGCTTTTCACAGACGCACACTCCGTCCGGTTTATGGAAAGACTCTCAGCCATCGGTGACGCCGTCGCGATCCCTTTCGCAGTCGCCAGAAATTGAAAAACCATACCCGCGAAACAGACAGTCCTTACCCGCCAAACAGGCAGATTGGCCGATTTTGGAGCGTGCATCGTGATGAATTTACCCGCCAAACAGGTCTATCGGGCCATTTGCGGCCATAGAATCTACCCGCCAAACGGGCACCTATATAGATTTACCAAGGGGTGTTGTTCTTTTGCTCTCGCTCTTGGTGCCTTTGTAGCTCTTGAAGCTGCCCAACCTGCACGCTCCGATGGAGTCGAGCCATGATTATCACCAGTGCATTGCCGGTTGACTTGGTGACGGCCCTAGAACGAGCTAAGCGCACGCTCGGCTGGAACATGCGCAGCGATACCATACAGCGCTTCGTCGTGCGTCGCCGATTTGGTGATGAACCATGCACCGTAATCGTCGTTCCGTGCCGAATCTGGGTCTATCGCCGCTGGAAGAAACAGACGGTCAATCTCCTCATGAACGGCGCATCATTTTCCAAAGCGTCGGGAAACTTAATCGAAGCCGTTTCGAAAACGTTCCACGGTTTTTAACAGTGATATTGCGTGGCTTGCGCATGACCGAACGCAGACAAAGGCAACTGGTCGCGTGATGCATCACATTGCGCGCGTCCGCGATTTGGAAAGGGGTACTTAGCCTGATGATTTCGTATTCAGAGAGGCGCGCATGAAAGGCGGCTATCGCTCCCGTGCAGGTCGTCCGGGTTGGCACGCAAAAACGGTTAGTGCACTTCGAATTGACATTCGCAAGCTCCACCGAGAAGGCTATCTCAGTGGCAGCTACAACCTCACCTGGCGATGGGGGAATGGCGCGACGCTCGGCGTAATTACTTCGCCCAAATCAATCACCTTGAACTATCGATACAGGTATCGCGAAAGTGAGTGGCAGGATGTTAACCAGTCTGTCGCACTAAATCGTACGCCGTGTCATTACGGCAAAGATCGCCCCTGGTTTGTGTGCCCGAGTTGCAACAAGCGCGTAGCTATTCTCTACATTGAAAAAAATCCGCTCTGCCGGAAATGTTCTGGTCTCGTCTATCCATCACAAAGTGAAGATGCAATTGGACGGAGCTGGTACCGGACTCGGAAGATCGAGAGCAAGCTGGCTGCTGGCGCGGAGACGTGGAATTACTACCGCCCCAAGGGTATGAGACATAGAACCTATGAACGGCTGCTTGCAGTTCGCTTAGCTGAGGAACAATACCGGGACCGTGCATTCGTTGCCCAAGCGTGGCGAGAGTTCCTGGAATCGTTCACGAAGTGCCTGTCATAGAACATTTAGCGTCATGGGTAATGCATACGCGTACGATGTGGGCAGTATCGAACTGACTGCAATAAGCTGGATTTGACTGTTGATTTCCGCCGAAAACTGAGCCGGGTTTTTCATCGAAAAGTGAGCCACCGGTTTTGTGCTGCAGGTTAGCTCAGATCAAGGTTGATGTTAGATACCCGGTCTCCTTTTTGAGTGTGATTGGCGTGGTTCCTGAAGC
>JAATFF010000007.1 GCA_015655335.1 Lysobacterales bacterium
CTGGTCCATAGCTTCCTGGGCTCGCGTGGCCATGGCGCTCAGTTGATGGCGGTCATGGCCCGCGTTCGTCACGGCGTGCGCGACGATGAGGTGGTGCGTGGCATCCACCGCCGCTTGCACGTTGTAACCCACGATGCCCGAGCCACGGCCGTGGGTCGCCATAGCACGCGCATCGGGATCGGTCAGCGATACCTGCTGGTCAGGAGTCTCCCGCATCACCTTGCCTAGCGCGTTCAGTTGCTGCTGAGGTAGCCATAGATGTAGATCTTGAGCAGCGTGGCGGGAGGGTAGGCAGGGCGCCCCGTCACGGCAGGCTCCACGCCCGCAAAACCCGGTTCGCGAAGATCCAGCTCATCCACGAACACATCGATGACCCGAACCGGATGATCGTCGTCGATATAGTCGTCCAGTCGTTCGGGAAACAACACGCTCTGGGATCGATCAGCACCTTCGACGAATCGCTTCATGCAAGACTCCATCGATTGACTGGATCTAGGATACTGGCGTTGCGTTGCGGGGTGTTTTCACACAGCCTCGGTCGGAAGTGCAGCCTACTTCAAAGAGGGCTAGCCGAAGATTTGACTTGCATCAGTGCGTTCTAACGGATCTGGACAGAACTCCAGAGCGCGTACGTTTTAGCGACCCACAGTCTGTGTCTTTGACGACCCCACGACACAGACTTTGTGTGCAATTCAGGCTCAAAGCCTGTGCATGTCCCTTCAGATCAACAAATTGCCTATCGGATGAAGTCGCGAACGTCGCCCGGCTGAGCGACATAGTTTATGCGGTCGTCCAGCTTTGTCGGAATCCCTGGGTATTTGGATGGAAACCTAAAGCTCCGTGCTACTCAAACGATGAAGACGTCACCTTGACTCCTTAGGTCTTTAAGGTGTGCTCAGAACGTGTGCCAGCGCATCACGCCCATCCATCTGACCAATGCCATCCGCATTTGCCAAGCGCATTTCCAGACCCCATCCGAAATGTTGCACACCACCTCCGAAGTTGTCGTCAAGCGCCACAACGATTTGGTTGTCGCCTTTGCGAAGTGGCAGATCGAACGCGCCATTAGTCAGTGATAGGCGTCCGTCAGGTTCTTTGCTGGCGCCCTCGATGCCGTAAAGATTTTTGTTCGCGAACACAAGCTTGCCGTTTACAAAGATCCAGACTTCCCGCGTCCAGCCAATGTCGACATGTTTGACCTGAGCGTGGTCAGACACGATCGTTGTCTTCAACCAAATACCGGTGATCGACGAACCGGTCTGTGCGGCCCCATACCAACGAGTCACATTGATCAGTCCACCTGGGTCAGGCGAAACAGGCTTCCACGTTGCCGACTCTGTGGGGGCCGAAGCGTACACAGGATCAATGCCGGTATTTTCCTGAAGCTTCGCGTCCATGCGACTAGGCATGACGAAGGGAGCCGAAGCAAGCCAATGGCTGATGTATCGAGGATCCGTTTTCGCTGGGTCGCCTAACGCCTCGGCTGACAGGCCCTCGGTCTTATTCGGCACGATCTTTAGGTTGGCATACGAAGCAGGCCCATGCAGCCTGATCGAACCATCAGGAAATCCGCCTAGCAATGTTCCGACGGCAAGCGTTGGCGAGCTCGCTCCATTGACGAAGACGTTCATCCGTCCCCCCGATACGACCAACTTGATATGGTTCCAAGCACCGGGATGGATGGGAGCATGCGTTTGGTACTGCCCGTACAAATCCCATTCGAAGACATGATGTGCCGTAGGCATGTACTGGATGCATTCATCCGAGACGCTGCAATCCGGACTGGGGCGAAAGTACAACGCATCCGCCGTGTCTCCGTGTTGGCGAAAGGTGATGCCCGTAATTCGACTTCCGACGAACTTTGTGTCGAATTCAATAGTGCCGTTGCTGAAGTTACGATCCTTCAGCTCCGCATAGCCCTGCTTGATCACTAAGATGTTCTGCTTGGCTTTGTCTTGCTCGAAAGCCACATCACCGTTTGTTTGCCATCGTGCAGCTGTCATTGGGATCTCAGGCAGTTCGGATGCCAACACGGGCAGCGGTAGCCCGGTCATCAATGCGAGCAGCAACGCACCCGACAAAAAGTGGTGCTTGGACACGATGACCGTTGGTTCAAGTGCTTTGTTCGACATCAGTTTTCCTGTCACTACGAATTTTACTTGTCACTACTCTATGGATTGCAGTTAAGTCGCTCTAGCGAAATGATTCCAACAGGGTCAAGTGTGTGCCAAAGCGGACCATACACAGCATGAGCCGGCCCGGCGGACTGGCCGTGCCGAAAGACACTTGCTGACGTGAGTCCAAGTTCGATGTGCTCAACCTGCTGCCCGACTGATCGGTGAGATACTCCCGGCGACGGTGGATACGACGCCGTGCCGAAAGACACTTGCTGACGTGAGTCCAAGTTCGATGTGCTCAACCTGCTGCCCGACTGATCGGTGAGATACTCCCGGCGACGGTGGATACGACAACGCTACCCGTGACCTTGCAGGTTGAACCGGCGCGCAACGACGGGTGGTATGACTAGTTGAGAGCACGCGCGATGTCGCATGAGGTCGTGATAACCGCCCTCAAGTCGCTACGACTCATGTTGCCGATGCATCGGCGTCATCCGTCGGGCGCGTTGCGCCATTAAGCAGGAGCGTACGTCAACCTGATCACGTCCTCGCCGATCAAATCGCTGGCCACCAGGCGCAGCGGCGGTCGAGGGCCCGTGAAGAATGGCTTGCCGTGACCAAGCACGACGGGGCGCAGGTAGAGTCGATACTCGTCGATAAGACCAAGGTCGGTCAGGCTTCGCGCCAGGTCCGGGCCGGCGACATCGATCTCCCCGGAGCGCTCGGCCTTCAGTCTCCGTATCGCCGCCTCGATGTCATCGGCAACAAGGATGGCGTTGGGGCCGACTGATTTCAGCGAGCGCGACACGACCCACTTCGGTAGGTTTCGCCACACCGCCGCAAAGTCGTGATCCTCGGTGTCCCAATCAGGCTGGTCCTCGTCCCAATAACGCATGATCTCGTACGTACGGCGTCCGTACACCAGGCCCGTCAGGCCGCGCACGTGCTCTATGAAATGGCGAGAGACCAATGGCCCGGGAGGCCCTAATTTCTGATGGTCGACATAGCCATCCAGGGATTGTGACAATCCGAACACAAGCTTTGCCATGGGAAACCCCCACTCGAGCGTCTTCAGGATAGTAATGGTGCGAGTGCCTTGGAGCCGGTCCACTCATTACGACGACGAGTGGCGAAACCGCAACTCGACAAGACGCCCAGAAAAAAATTTGGCTTCCTCC
Organism: Lysobacterales bacterium; assembly: GCA_015655335.1. GTDB lineage: Bacteria > Pseudomonadota > Gammaproteobacteria > Xanthomonadales > Rhodanobacteraceae > Dyella_B. The sequence goes on from JAATFF010000007.1 coordinate 3,296, forward strand.
GTATTGGCCATGCCATCTCATCAAGCGCTGATCGCGCGGGTCATTCCGCAAGCCGACAATACCCTCGAGCGATTCGATCGTTGATCTGATTCAACACGCTGTCTTGTTGGCATCGTTGCTCGACGGCTTTGTCAGGATGGCGCTCGCGATAACGTGAAGCAGATGATCGGCCCGCGGCGCGAATGCGGGTTGGCCGGCCGCCCAGCCGAGCGCTGACATCAGGGCGAACAGATCGTCCCCATTCATATCGGCGCGCGCCGTTCCCTCGGCCTGAGCACGTTGCAGTAGTTGCGCGCCCACCGAGTGCACCGTTGCGCACGACGCATAAAGCGCGGAGTCCGGGTCGTCGTGGGCGCTCGCCACCAAGTCGACAACGCCGCGATAGCTTTGAACGAATGCCACCACTTCGCGAAACCAGGACACGAGCGCTTCGCCAGGCGGCTTCGACGTTTCGAGTTCGGCCGCCTTCTGAGTCAGTGCGTCCAGATGCCTACACATTAACGCTTCGAACAAGGCTTCTCGCGTCGGGAAATGACGAAGCAACGTGGCCAACCCGACGTCGGCCCGGCGGGCAATGTCTCGCATGGACGCATCGACACCATGCTCGGTGACGACCTCTCGCGCGACAGCAAGTAGATGACTGTAATTTTTTCTGGCGTCGGCTCGCATGGGTTGCCTTGACAAACGGATCAGTGATCCATATATTCGGACCAGTGGTCCATATATGCGGATCGGTGATCCACAAGATACAGCGCACCTGTACCAATGAAAACAGAGACGCTGTCCGACACGACGAAAGGTGAACAGTCATGGGAAAGCTTGAAGGCAAAGTCGCAGTCATCACGGGCGGGTCGAGCGGCATGGCGCTGGCGAGCGCCAAGCGGTTCGTCGAAGAAGGCGCCTACGTTTTCATCACGGGCCGGAGGCAGGAGGTACTCGACGAAGCCGTCAAGTCGATTGGCCGGAACGTGACCGGCGTGCGCGGCGATGCGTCCAATCTCGACGACCTCGACCGCCTGTTCGATACCGTCAAGCGGGAAAAGGGCAAGATCGACGTCCTGTACGCAAGCGCTGGTTGGGGCGAAGCCATCCCACTAGGCGAGATTACCGAGCAGCACTTCGATGCGATCTTCGGCCTGAATACGCGCGGCACGCTGTTTACGGTGCAGAAGGCGTTGCCGCTGTTCAACGATGGCGGATCGATCTTCATGACCGGGTC
>JAATFF010000034.1 GCA_015655335.1 Lysobacterales bacterium
CAACGCAAGACGCCCACACAAGTCACCTGCGCACACTGTCAAAGATCAATCACTTGCGACCGATTTCTCGAACCGCCCCGAAGACCTTTCGTCCCGGGTGAGCCGCCCATTCTACATCCCTTCATGCTTCCGTCAACACCCAAAAACTAAAAAATCGTCTGGGTTTTGATGGGAGCCTTCGAGCAAGGGCTGCTCGTCGGAGGGGTTGAAATCATAGCGCCCGCCATCGGTTCTGTGAAGGGGTAAAAAGCGCCCGATGCCAAAATTCGGAGGCACGACTGATGGACAAACGGGGCTACACCGCAGCGGGACTGGCTTTAGGTGTTACGAACGGGGCGCCACCGCGACGTGAAGTGCAGCGCGCAAAGTATCCGGTTATATGCCGGAGGCGCTCGCCGGCAGCGAACTGCGCATCGGCGAGAGATCGAGCGGCTCAACACGCCGAGATGGCACGGGAGTCGGCTCGTGTGCCGGAACAAGGCCAACGCGATAGGGGATCAACGCTTCGGGACGCAGCTGTTCCAGCGCGTCCCAGTCGTCTTCGAAGGGAATGAATTGCTGCATGGCCGTTCCTCGGGGATCAGGATTCGCACGAGGATCATTGCACCAGATTAAACGGCCGCCATGCCGGCGAAATCGGGCGATTTGCGGGCAATGGGCGGCGGATCAATCGATTTCGATCATCTCAAAATCGTCTTTGGTTGCGCCGCAATCCGGGCACGTCCATGTATCGGGCACATCGCTCCAGCGTGTACCGGGCTCAATACCCTCCTCCGGCAACCCCACTGCCTCGTCATAGATAAAGCCGCAGACCACGCACATCCATTTGCGCAGGGTGGTGTCGGAAGTTGCAGGGGTCATGAGTACGTCGCCAGATCGATATGAATGGTGCATTCTCGCAACTCCTCTGCCGATGCGAAAGCCGGCCTCGTCTGCCTTTGCTAGCGAACCTATGACTTTTTCTTCTTTTCCAGGTCGCGGTCTGTACGTCATCACTGACGGTCCTCGTCCGGACCTGTTAGATGCCGTGGAACAGGCGCTGAAAGGTGGCGCGCGATTAGTGCAATACCGGGACAAGACGCGCGAACCCGCGCGTCGCAGTTTGGAAGCCCGCGCCCTGCTTGCGCTTTGCCGCAAATACGCCGCGCCGTTGATCATCAACGACGACATCGCCCTCGCACGCGCCACTGGCGCGGACGGCGTACATCTGGGTGAAGCGGACGGGAGCATCGTCAACGCACGTGAGGTACTAGGTCCAAGAGCCATCATCGGCGTGTCGTGCTACGACTCACTAGAGCGCGCGCAACAAGCCGCACTACAAGGTGCAAGCTACATTGCCTTCGGTGCCTTTTATGCCTCGCCGACAAAACCCTTGGCACGACGTGCCAGCGTTGACCTATTACGTCATAGCGCCACATGGGGAATTCCCAGGGTAGCGATCGGCGGAATCACACCGGACAATGGCTCATCCTTGGTCGCGGCAGGCGCCGACTACCTGGCGGTGATTTCGGCCGTATTCGCCACACCGGATATTCGCGCCGCCGCGCAACACTTCACTCAACTTTTTTCATCCGATCGAGCTGTTTCTCCATGACCAACCACGAACTGTTCCAACGCGCCCTGCAACGGATGCCCGGAGGGGTGAATTCCCCGGTACGCGCATTCAAGTCTGTCGGCGGCGAGCCTTTCTTCACTGCACGTGCCGATGGTGCTTATCTATGGGACGTGGAAGGTAAGCGTTACATCGACTACGTTGGCTCGTGGGGACCGATGATCGTTGGGCATAACCATCCTCACGTGCGCGAAGCTGTCGAGCGTGCAGTGCGCAATGGCTTGTCGTTCGGCACACCCTGCCCTGCCGAAGTCGTCATGGCGGAAACCATCGTGCGATTGGTGCCATCAGTGGAAATGGTACGCATGGTGAATTCGGGCACCGAGGCAACGATGTCCGCCATCCGGCTTGCGCGTGGCGCAACCGGCCGCAGCAAGATCGTGAAGTTTGAAGGCTGCTATCACGGTCATGGCGACAGTTTTCTCGTGAAGGCCGGCTCGGGCGCGCTGACGTTTGGCGTGCCGACATCGCCCGGCGTGCCCAAAGCCAATGCCGATCTCACGCTCACGCTGCCTTACAACGATCTCGCCGCGGCGCAAGCGCTGTTCGCAGAACAGGGCGCGGACATTGCAGGCCTAATCATTGAGCCGGTTGCTGGCAACATGAACTGCATTCCGCCAAATGACGGCTATCTGCAGGGCTTGCGCGAGCTATGCACACGTCATGGTGTTTTGTTGATTTTCGACGAGGTGATGACCGGCTTTCGCGTTGCACTCGGCGGCGCCCAGGCGCACTACGGCGTAAAACCCGATCTCACGACGTTCGGCAAAATCATCGGTGGCGGCATGCCGGTAGGTGCTTACGGCGGTCGTCGCGATTTGATGGAACAAATCGCGCCAGCCGGTCCGATCTACCAGGCAGGTACCTTGAGCGGAAACCCGGTGGCCATGGCCGCCGGTCTTGCCATGCTCGAGCTCATACAGGCACCGAACTTCTACGATACGCTCGCCGCGCGCACACGCTTGCTTACCGACGGGCTGCAAGCCGTTGCCGATGGCGAAGGCATCCCCTTTAGTACCAATCGGGTGGGCGGCATGTTCGGCCTGTTCTTTACTCGCGACAAAGTCAGCAGCTACGCGCAAGCCACCGCGGCTGACGTAG
>JAATFF010000075.1 GCA_015655335.1 Lysobacterales bacterium
CTCGAACTGGTCGACTTCGATCAAAACGCGCAGCACAGCGCGACCTATCTGAAACTCAACCCGCGCGGTCACGTACCGACCTTGGTGATCGACGGCCGTCCGCTTTGGGAATCGGTCGCGCTGCTGACCATCCTGGCCGAGCGTCATCCCGAAGCTAAACTGATGCCGCCGAAGGGCACGCCCGCACACGATGCGTGGCTGCAATGGTCGATCTACCTCAGCAACACATTGATGTCGACGTATCGATACTGGTTTTATCCGAGCGAGCTGGGCACCGATGAACATTCGCCGGCCATTCGCACTGCGCTCCAACACAAGATCGAGGGTGTGTGGGATCAACTTCAGGTCCATCTTTCGACGCAAGGTCCTTATATGCTGGGCGCAGATTTTTCAGGCGTCGATCTGCTGCTCGCCATGCTGATGCGTTGGTCGCGCAATATGCCGCGTCCCGTCACCGAGTGGCCCGCGCTCAAAAACTTGGCCGATCTGGTGCGTGCGCGACCGAGTTGGAAGCGGCTGTACGAACTGGAAGGCTTGAGCGAATGGTAATCGTTCGTCGCGCAACACCATGAGCCAAGACACTCAAGCCATGCATCATTGGCGTGACCGCCTGAAACACGAGTGGCTGCTGCTTTTTTTCGTCGCTCTCGCCATCGTACTGGCTTGCGTGGACCCACAGCCGCTGAACCGTTATCAGCGCTGGTTGCAGCTTCCAACACTCTCCGGCTTGCTTGGTTTGTTGATTGCCATTCAGGGCATCCGGGACAGCGGACTTGTTCAACGCGCCGCCGGGATGATGGTCGCGCGCATGCATTCTTTGCGCGGTGTCGGTTTGCTGCTGATAAGCATGACCGCCGTGTTGTCGACGGTACTGACCAACGATGTGAGCCTGTTTCTGATGGTGCCGCTGACCGTCGCGATCGGTAACATGTCGAATCTGCCGATCTTGCGGATGGCGGTGTTGGAAGCGCTCGCCGTGAATGCGGGCTCTACGCTGAGTCCCATCGGCAATCCGCAGAATTTGTTGATCTGGCAGCATGCGCAAATCCCCTTCCTGCAATTTGTCGGCGGCATGCTGCCTGCTGCATGGGTGATGTTTGTGCTGGTCGCAGCACTTACCTTGGTGTGGCTGCCAAAAGGCCGCGTGACGTTGCACGCCGAACGACTAGACGGTCACGCTATATCGATATCGCTGGCGGCGCTGTCCGTCGTCAGTCTTGTCATGATGGCGTTGATGATGGAACACGGCCATGCGCCGTTGGGCGCTCTCTTATTGGTCGTGCCGTTCGCATTGTTTTCGTGGCGAAGCCTGAAACATATCGACTGGCTGCTGTTGGCGACGTTTGCGGCGATCTTCCTTGGGCTTGGCCACTTTGCTTCCCTGCCCGTCGTCGGCCATGCATTGGACAGGATCGATTTCGATCAACCGCTGGCGCTGTATCTCAGCGGCATCGTCAGCTCACAATTGATCAGCAATGTGCCGGCGACGGTGTTGTTGCTCGACCGCGCCTCGGATGCGATAGGTTTGGCGGTCGCCGTGAACGTTGGCGGCTTTGGTGTCGTGATCGGTTCGCTGGCGAACCTGATCGCACTGCGCCTAGCAAAACAGCCGCATGGTATGCGGCTGTTTCACGAGGTTTCCATTCCCTTTCTTTTGGTTTGCGCACCCCTGGTATACGTGGTTGCGCACTGGCTCTAATCAATTATCGTCGTCATCGCGCGGCACGCTTACCTTGCCGCCAATATTGCTGTGGGACACATCGCCGCTGCCCTTAGCGCCCACGGTCAGATCGCCGTGCACGTGGTCGACAGACAAGTCGCCCGAACCCAGCGTACCGACAACGACGCTGCCGCCTACCTGATCCAGCACCACGTCGCCGGAACCGACGCTGCCGATATGCACATCCTTATGAACAATGCGCGCCTTGAGATCGCCCGAACCCACCGAGCCGGCCTGCAGGCTGCCGATATCCGCAATTTCTATGTCGCCGGAACCCGCGGTCACGCTAACGGCACCAGCGATGTTGCTGATATGGAGGTCGCCCGAACCGGTCTGGGCGTCGAGCTGCGTCAAACCGCTAATGTAAGCATCGCCCGAGCCACCGGTAAGCGTCACCGGCATATTCGCGGGTAGCTGCACCTGCAGGTCGAGGTATGCGTAAGACACCCCGAAGACGCTGATATTGAAGGAGTGGTTGCTACCCACTTCGATGATCAGTTGATCGCCTTCGCGGTGCTCGGTGACCTGAAGGTTGTCGAGTGCCTCTTGAGAGGAAGCGCAGGCACGGCCACTGAGCTCGAGCGCCGTGGAACTGCCGTTACCGGCCAAATGCATGTCGTGGCTGTGCAGCTCGATCTGCACGCCGCGCACGCCGGAGAGGTCCCCATGCAAACTCCGCGGCGCCGAGTAACGGCACTCCCCAGCTGCGGCGGTCAAGGGGAGCAGCAACAAAGCCAGTAGAACAAGTGTGTGACGCATGCAGAATCTCCAGTCGGTGTACGTTGCTGAGATGCTGGTCAGCCGGAAAAGGTTGAACGCCTTGCCCGAACCGGTCGGACGATAGTCGCCTAAACAACCCCTGATTTGAGCTTGTCGCAACGAATGCGCACGTGAGAATGGGACCCCTTCAGGGCCCGCGCTCTTCGGCCTTCGCTCGCTGCCAAAGCGCTTCCTGTGCCACGAGATCCGATGCCGACAAGGGCTGCCCTTCGCCGGCGGCCAACTGTTCCATCCGCCGAAAGCGCCGCTCGAACTTGGCGTTGGCATGCTTCAGGGCACGGGCAAAATCCACACCGGCATGCCGTGCCAGATTGACGGCCACGAACAGCACATCGCCGATCTCGTCTTCCAGGCGATGGGGGTCGGCACCGGCCTCGAATTCTTCGTTCACTTCGGCCAGCTCTTCGTGCAACTTATCGATGACGGGCCGGTGATCGGGCCAATCGAAGCCGACGGTGGCTGCACGCTGCTGCAATGTCAACGCACGCTGCCATTCGGGTTGCCCACGCGACACGCCGGCCAGCACGCTATCGTCATGGGCATCACCCTTGGCGGCGCGCTCGCTGGCCTTGATCGCATCCCACGCCTGTTTTTGCTCATCCAGATCGGCATACGTGACGTCGCCAAATACATGGGGATGACGGCGGCGCATTTTGTCGCCGATCGTGTGTGCGACGTCGTCGAAATCGAACAGCCCTTGCTCTTGTGCCATCTGCGCATGGAAGACCACTTGCAGCAACAGATCGCCTAGTTCGTCGCGCAGATCGTCCCAATCACGGCGATCGATCGCATCCGCGACCTCGTACGCTTCTTCGACCGTGTACGGGGCGATGGTGCTGAAATCCTGCTTCACGTCCCACGGACAACCCTGCTCCGGATCGCGCAGGCGCGCCATGATCGCCAGCAGATCGGCGAGGCTGTAACGGGTAGAATCGCTCATGGCAGACCGGCTTCGCGCAGCCGCGCGGCCCAATCGATGTCTGCGTCGCCGATGGCCAGGAACTCGGGATTGAGCAGCGATTCGCCACGGTTGTAGCGCAGTGGGCTGCCCATGAGGTCAAGCACGGCGCCACCGGCCTCTTCCAGCACGCACTGGGCAGCGGCGGTGTCCCATTCGCTAGTTGGACCACGACGCAGATAGATGTCGGCCGCACCACGCGCGATCAGACAGAACTTAAGCGACGAGCCCAACGGCTGCAACTGATATTCACCACCCAGCAAACGGCGTATCGCGGTTTCCGCCGAGGAGCCATGGGAACGGCTGCCGGCAGCCACAGGTGGATTGGCCAGCTCGCGGGTGGAGATTCGCTCCCATTCCCCATCGCGCTGCACCTGCCACCAGGCACCGTGTCCGCGCGCGGCGACGAACAGCTCTTCGGTGACCGGCGCCAATACCACGCCCATCACCGGCTCGCCCTTATCGATCAAGGCGATGTTGACAGTGAACTCGCCGTTGCGCTTGACGAATTCGCGTGTACCGTCGAGCGGATCGACCAACCAGTAACGCGACCAGTGGCAGCGTTCTTCCCAGGGCGACTGGCTTGCTTCTTCCGACATGACGGGAAGCACCGGATCGAGCAGCGAGAGTCCTTCGGCGATCACTTTCTGCGCGGCCAGGTCTGCCGCCGTGAGCGGCGAACAATCGTCCTTGACCACGACATCGAAGTCTTCGCGATAAACATCCATGATGGCTTCGCCAGCGCGACGCGCCAGCAGGCCGATCTCCAACAACAGGGAATAGTCGGGTGCGTCGTTCACGTTCTTTGCAGGCGTCCGGCAAGGTATTCGCGCGCCATGAAGAGCGCGGCAATGGAACGGCCTTCGGTGACATCGTCGCGCGAGACCAGGGTATGCAGATCGGCCAGCTTCCACGGCACGACTTCGAGCGGCTCGGGTTCGTCGCCCGGCAGGCGCTCGGGGTAGAGATCTTGTGCCAGTACCACGTGCGCCATGTGCGTCATGTACGACGGGGACAGTGACAGGTTGTGCAGAATCTTGAGCTTGCGTGCGCCATAACCGACCTCTTCTTTCAATTCGCGATCGGCGCCCTGCTCCACCGTTTCGTCACGATCGAGGCGACCCTTGGGTAGGCCCAGTTCGTAGCGATCCACACCTACGCCGTATTCGCGTATCAGCAGCACGGTTTCATCGTCGAGCATGGGTACGATGATCACGGCGCCCAGACCGCTGCCCTTTAGGCGCTCGTAAGTGCGGTGTTCGCCATTCGAAAATTCCAGATCGACCTGTTCCACTCGCAGGAAGCTGCTGGTGTCCGAATCGCGCATGGCGTGGATGATGGGATAGCGTGGCATAGGGGCATTGTAACCTGTGTCCGGTGGCTGCCGGCGGGTCATAACGCCAGCCGCTGCAGGGCCTGCGCATGGATCGCCGATGTGCCCGCCAACACGCTGTGTGTGTCGAGCGTGAGTGCATGGCCTTCCAGATCGGTAAATACGCCGCCGGCCTCGCGCACGATCACCGCCAGCGCGGCGATGTCGAGGATATTCACGTCCGACTCGATCACCAGATCCAGACCGCCGCGTGCGAGCAGATGGTAATGGCAGAAATCGCCGTAGCCGCGGATGCGGTTGCTGTCGCGTATCAGTTGGCCCAATGCGTGCCAGCGTGCATCGCTGGTGAGCGTCTTGATGTTGCCGGTGGAAATCGAAGCTTGCGCCATGTCGACGGTCTGCGCCACCTGCACGCGTTCGCCGTTGAACCATGTGCCCGCGCCGACACTGGCCCACATCGTTTCACCATAGATCGGTGCACTGGATACACCAAGCACCAGTTCCCCACGATGCATCAGCGCGATTTGGGTGGAAAAGAACGGCGTGCGACGCACGAAGCTTTTGGTGCCATCCAACGGATCGACCAACCAGAGCAGGCCATCACGCTCGCCATCGAGCCCGAACTCTTCGCCGTAGATGGACGCGTCCGACAACGCACGACTGAGCACCGCGCGGATCGCCTGCTCGGCCTCGCGATCGGCGATCGTCACGGGCGTGGCATCGGATTTTATTTCGACATCGACACCGCGACGCCAGTAGTGCCGAATGACCTCGGCCGCGGCCTCCGCCGCTTCACGCGCCGCCGTCAGCGCCGTATCCCATCGCTGGTCGTTCATGGATTTCCTGTTGCAGAGTTGAATGAGGTCAAGCCACCACGATAGCGGAGTTGCACGCTGCCGTCCGGCCCAGGTGTGCCTAGCAGGTGCAGCCAGCGCAAGAACGCAGGATCGTTGCGCCGTGGTTTCAGGCTCATACGAAGATCCCAGCCAAGTGGACTGAAGGATAGCCGTCCAGCCGTCTGTAAGGCACCGCTGCCATCATCATCGAGTGCAGCCTTCAGCACGCCTGCTTGTCCGCTTATGCAAAGCGGCATCGTACCGAGTGCAAAGGTTCCCGACTCGGTGTGCACGCCGGCCTGCGCCCACTGGCCCGCCGCATCGACCTGCATCGGCCAATCGCCCTGCAGCTGCACTTGCGCGATGTGCAAATCCAGCCATCCTTGCGGCGCTCCATACAGCCACGGCTGTGCGCCAAGCAACGCCATATCCATACGCAAGGTTACATTGTGCCATTCGTCTTGCGTGGGAGACAGACGATGCATCGATCCGTGCAGTTGAAATTGCGGCTGACGCAGATCCAGGCCCAACTGGATATCCCCGATCAAGGCGCGCCGCGACAGCGTCCAGGCAACGTGTCCCAGTGGCATGCCGCCGGCCGTCGTGACCTGCCCGGCCTGCCCCTGCCATATCGTCCCGCTGACCTGCTCCCATTGCAGTCCACGTAGCCGCGATGACAGCAGCGGCAGCGCCAGGCGCGCTGGCATGAACCACACCAACACAGCCAGCGCCACCGCGAACGCGACCAAACCGGCCAATACCACGCGCAAGGGTTTCATTCATCGTTTCCGTACAAAAACGCGGTGCCGCTTGAGCCACACCGCCACTGCCCCGATCATAGCGGGATGACTCATATCCCCGACGCCAACGCCGCTCTCGCCCACCGCGATCTGCAACACATCTGGCACCCTTGCACCCAGATGCACGACCACGAAGTCGTGCCCATGGTGCCGATCGTGCGCGGCGAAGGCCCGTGGCTGATCGATGCCGCGGGCCGGCGCTATCTCGATGGCATCAGTTCGTGGTGGACCAACCTGTTTGGCCACGCAAATCCACGCATCGCCGCCGCGCTGGCGGACCAGGCGAAGACGCTGGAACATGTGATCTTCGCCGGCTTTACCCATCCGCCGGCCATCGAATTGGCCGAACAGCTGGTGCAAATCACGCCGCCCGGATTGGAAAAAGTGTTTTTCGCCGACAATGGCTCAGCCGCCATCGAAGTGGCGCTGAAGATGAGTTTTCACTATTGGTTGAATCAGGGGCACGGCGAAAAGACGCGCTTCATCGCTTTGACCGGCAGCTATCACGGCGAAACGCTCGGCGCGTTGTCGGTGAGCGACGTGGCGCTCTATCGCAAGACGTATGCACCGCTTTTGCTCACGCCGATCCTCGCGCCGTCACCGGACGCCTATGAAGGCGAGCAAGGTGAATCGCCGGAGCAAACGGCAACACGTCGCCTCGAGGCCATGCGTCTGCTGCTCGAACAGCATGCCCATGAAACCTGCGCCGTCATCGTCGAACCATTGGTGCAGTGCGCCGGCGGGATGCGCATGTATCACCCGAGTTATCTTACCGGGCTGCGCGCGCTTTGCGATCGCTACAACGTGCACTTCATCGCCGATGAAATCGCGGTGGGCTTCGGTCGCACCGGTACCCTGTTTGCCTGCGAACAGGCCCACGTTTCGCCCGATTTCATGTGTTTATCCAAGGGACTGACCGGCGGCACGCTACCCCTGTCTGCCGTACTGACGACTCAGCACGTTTACGACGCGTTCTATGCGGAATACAAAGCAGGCAAAGCCTTTCTGCATTCGCACAGCTACACCGGCAACCCACTCGCCTGTCGCGCCGCATTGGAAACCCTGGCGATCTTCCGCGACGACCCCGTGCTGGAGCGCAACCGCGTATTGTCTGCGCATCTTGCGCAGCGGCTCGCACCGCTGAGAGACCATCCGCATGTCGCCGATGTGCGCCAGCTAGGCATGATCGCGGCCGTGGAATGGGTGGCCGACAAAGCGACGCGATGTCCCTTCCCAGCAGAAGATCGACGCGGTTTGCGGGTTTACATGCACGGCCTCGAACACCAAGCGTTGCTGCGCCCGTTGGGCAACATCGTTTATTTCATGCCGCCGTATGTGGTGAGCGAAAGCGACATCGACCATCTCGTCAACGTCGCCATCGAAGGCATCGAACTCGCCGTTAGAGGTTAATGCGCACTCAATATCCGTTGCCGTGAACGGTCACGCTCGGATCGAGTTTTTGCAGCGCGGGGCCTAACGTGCGCTCGCCCGTATTCTGGATGTCATGTTGGCTGTAGCTGCGACCATTGACCGGCAAGCATTCGCCATTCTTGGGCGGGATCAAGCTGCCCGTGCTTTGTATGCAGTTGTGGTCGCCGGGCTTAATCGGCGAATGAGTCGACATCGTAGTGGACGCTGCAGTCGGCTGATTAGGGACGGCAGTGCTTTGCGGGGCGGCGTATGCCGTAGCGACAAAAGCAGCCGCCAAGAGAGTAGCGGCGAAAACAAACCTAAACATGGCAACCTCCTGCTCGCAAGGCGGGGGGCGGCGAGCACGCTGTGGGTCAGGGTCATGCTGATACGGGGTGCCGACCGCCGCAAGGGTCGGTGACTGGGACGCCCTTTTGCGTTCACATGAATGAACGATCCACTGAGGCAAGTTGTATGCTGAGCGATCTGTTTGTTAATTCGAAACGGTATGCGCGCGACCCGTATCCATATCGATCAGCCCATGGCGTTGACCGCTGAACTTGCCTTGCCGCCGCAGGCCGCGGAGCACGTAGCGCGCGTATTGCGCATGAATCCGGGCGATACGCTTACCGTGTTCAACGGCGATGGCTACGACTATGCCGCCACGGTAATCGCCGTCGGCAAACGCGATGTCACGCTGCATATCGACGGCCGCGAAGAGGTAGCGAACGAATCGCCGCTAAGACTCACGCTTGCCCAGGGCGTCGCACGCGGCGAGAAGATGGATCTGATCGTACAAAAAGCCACCGAGCTGGGCGTGACGCGCATCGTGCCATTGTTTACCGAGCGCTCCGAAGTGAAGCTCGATCCATCGCGAGCGGAAAAACGTTTGCTGCATTGGCGAGCCGTTGCAGCTAGCGCTTGCGAACAAAGCGGCCGCGTGCGCGTACCCGAAGTAGTCGCTGCGCAACCACTGCAAGCATGGCTAGATAGCCTGACAGATGACGGTACCCAACGCCTTGCGCTGCTACCCGAAGGGACGTTGCGTGCGCGCGACTTGCGCTTTAGCGAAGCAGGTGGACTGCTGGTGGTCGGCCCCGAAGGCGGACTGGGCGACCGCGATGCAGCGGCCCTGCAGGATGCGGGTTTCCGGGGCTTGCGGCTGGGGCCGCGAATTCTGCGCACCGAAACGGCGGGGCTGGCCGCAGTGGCTGCGCTGCAGGCGCTGCACGGGGACTTTTAGCGTTTACGTTCTCTCCCACGCAGGAGAGGAAACCGGAATTCAGCTCGCTTGCTGCAACAGCTCGTTGACTTCGTTTTCGATCCCTTCCAGATCGGGAATCATCGCCACGTCGTCGCGCACCAATACCTGCGCTTTGACACCGCGCGGCAGTGGCTTGCCGTCGTGGGTGGGAATAATCAGTTCCGCGTTGAGTGTTGTCAGGCGCGGAAAGCCCTGCGTTAACACCGCCACGAATGGCAGTTCGGCATTGCCGCCAAGCGCCTTGAGCACAGCGACGCGCACGCTCAGGTCGGTATCGCCTTCCTGTGCGCCGGACAGCTTGGTGAACGAGACCAACGGCACACGCCAGCCACGCCACGAGATACGCCCCAAGAGCCACTCAGGCGCGCCAGGGACGGGCTCAGGTGTAGTCAGCGTAATCACCTCGGCGACGGTGGCGTTGGGTAGCAGCAGACGCAGATCGCCTACCGGCACCAATACGCAGCGGATTTCACGGGGTAGTGGCTGTTCGCTCATCGGAAGTCCTCGACCAGGCGCACCGCAAGCTCCTGCGGCGAACCGGAAAAACTGGCCAGCCGTTCGGCCAGCACACCATGCACCATGTCTGCGTAGTGATCGTTGGCCGACGATTCGACCCAGACCTGTCCACCGCGATCGTGGATCGCCTGCGCGCCCGCCACGGCATCGGTCGCCTGGCCTGCAAAGACGATCGCAAGCGCATCGCGCCCGAACACGTTCGCCGCCATGGTGAAACTGCTATCGATCGACGGCGCTTGTTCGTTCGTTTCTTCGTTTGCAGCGGTAAGCTCAACATGCCCATCGCGCAAGATTCGTACTTGCTGACCGCGCGGAACCAGCACGATTTCGCCAATTCGCGCGCGCATGCCGGCAACGGCCACTTTCACCGGCAACGCACTTTGCTTGCCGAGCGACTGTGCCAATTGTTCAGCCGATCCACTGCCCTGATGCTGAGTCAGCAAGATCGGAAGCTTGAGAGTGTCCGGCAAGATGGCAAGAAAAGCGGACAGCGACGCCTGGCTATCGCGAGCAGCCCCGAGCACCAACAGACGCGCGAACGCGGTCTCCAGCTCGTGCAAATGGGTCTCGTGAGGCTCGTAGGTTTGCTGAGGGGCGATCGCTTCCTCCAGCGTAACCAGTTCCAACGTCATGCCCGGTTCGATGGGAGACGCCGTGTCTTCTGCATCCGGAGCCAGATAGTCGGCCGCGCTGACTTTTTCGATGCCAAAATTCGGCTTCGACTTGCCATCGGTTGACTGGGTGGCCGTGAAGTCTTCGTCTTCGACAAAGCCCCATTCCGGCGCGCTAGCCCTGGGCGTTTGCTGTGCCAGCGTCGCCTTTTCAATGACCGGCGGCGTGACAACATCGTCGTCGAACGACGCCAGTGAAAGATGATCGATATTCGCGTTGAAAGCCGGCGTTTCGACACGCGTGGGCGCGGGTTGTACCGATTCGACCGGCGCGTGATGCGCCGCTTCTTCATGCTCGCCGAAGTAACCGTCGTGTAGCGGGGGCAACGCGTCATCCGCGCTGTATTTCAAACCGGATCCGAACTCATCGTCCGGACTATCGACGGCATCGTCAGATGCCAACAACGCCTCCAGCTCGGCTGCTAGCGTTTCGGTATCGGGAGCGGACTCGTCGTGTTCCAACGGTATATCTTCGATCGGATCGGCGACGGCTTCCGCAGCGGGCTCGTCTGCCAGAACAGGTTCCGCCAGGGGTTCGGCCTCGAGAGCGGAGGCCTCCGGCGGGTCGACTTCCCGCGCATTGTCCGGACGCGGCGGATCGATCGTGTCGCTATTGAGCGCCTTGGAGGCGAGATGCCGCGCCCATCGCGCACGATCCCAGCCATCCAGCGCGCGGCTGGCTTGTGCATCGTTGAACACGACGGAGGTCTTGCCGGAGTTGATCAATCCATAAATACGATCGAGTGTGACGTCATCCACGGCATCATCGAGATTGACCACCAGCACGTCAACGTTGGCTGCGCGCAGCTTGGCTTCATCGAAACTGCTTAGCGGGCCTTCATGCGCGATTTGCGCACCGTGCTCGGAGAGCGCAGCGCGCAAGTGGCCACCCAACTCAGCATCATCGAAGAACAACGCGACCGCGGTGACCTTCTCACTCATTCACCGGCTCCTGCGAGTGCTGCTCCAATACTTCCGAGATCTGAGCCAGCAACTCGGCTTCCTGATAGGGCTTGCCGAGGTAGCGTTCGACGCCGAGGTCGAAAGCGCGTTGGCGATGCTTTTCGCCCGTACGCGAGGTGATCATGATGATCGGCACATCACGGAAGCGTGGATCGGCCTTCATCTGTATCGCTAGCTCGTAACCGTCCATGCGCGGCATTTCGATGTCGAGCAACATCAGATCCGGCACGCGCTCGTGCAATTTCTCGAGCGCGTCGAGGCCGTCCTTCGCGGTTTCGACTTCGTATTCGTGGCGTTCGAGCACGCGCCCTGTGACCTTGCGCATCGTGATCGAATCGTCGACCACCATGACCAGCGGCCTGGTGTGCACATCCTCGACGATGGGTGCGGTGCTCGCGTAGTCGAGACCTTCGGCCAGACGCTGCTCGCGACGGCTGAGGCCGTGACGTACCAGCGGTGCCAGGTCGAGAATCACCAGCACCGAGCCGTCGCCCATGATGGTGGCGCCGAGAATGCCCGGCACTGAACTCACCTGCGGGCCGACCGACTTCACGACGATTTCGCGCGAACCGATCACCGCGTCGATGCGGATCGCGGCACGCAATTCGCCCGCGCGGGTCAGCAGCAGCGGCAACTGTTCCTCGTCACCGACATGGCCGGCGGCAAGACCCAGTAGCTCGGACAGATCGTGGATACCGTAGTCCTCGCCGTTGTATTCGAACCGCGGGTTGTCATCGGCCATCCGTTGCGCCAATTCATCCGGCGTAATGCGGGCCACGCCCTGCACCGACGTCATCGGAATGGCGAAGTTCGATTCGCCGATGCGCACCAGGATCGCCTGCGTCACCGCGAGCGTGAATGGCAAGCGCAGCACAAAGGTGGTGCCTTCGCCCTGACGCGACTCGATCGCCAGCGAACCACCGAGCTGCTTGATCTCGTTGGCCACCACGTCCATGCCGACGCCGCGACCAGCCAACTGGGTGACGGTGCTGGCGGTGGAGAAGCCTGTCTGGGTGATCAGTGCTAGCAACTGGTCGTCACTCAAGCGGGTTTCCGAACGGACCAGACCACGCTCGATGGCGCGCTTGCGGATCGCCTCGCGATCCAAACCGCGGCCGTCGTCGCTCACGCGCACCACCACCTCGGTGGCTTCACGCGCGACACGGATGCGCACGGCACCCTCTTCCGGCTTCTTCGCCTTGTGCCGTTCTTTCGGCGATTCGATACCGTGCGCCACCGCGTTACGCAGCATGTGTTCGAACGGCGCCTTGATGCGGTCGAGCAAGTTGCGATCCATTTCGCCGTGCGCGCCTTCCACGTACAGCTGAGCGCTCTTGCCTTCCTCTTGCGCGGCCTGACGCAACGTGCGGCGCAGGTTCGGCACCATGGTGTCGAACGGCAGCATGCGCGTGCGCAACAGACCTTCCTGCAATTCCGAACTCACGCGCGACTGCTGGATCAGCAGCGTTTCGGCCTGGCGGGTAAGTTCGTCCAGCATGTTCTGGATCGACACCAAGTCCGAGACCGACTCGGCCAGTGCACGCGAGTACTGCTGCAGCTGCGAGAAACGATCGAGCTCGAGCGGGTCGAATACGCCGATACCGGCTTCGCGATGCTCGCGTTGGAAACGCGCGATGATCTGCGCTTCCGTTTCAATTTCCAGCATGCGCAGCTGACCGCGCAGACGCGCGACGGTCTGCTCCAGCTCGACCAGGTTGAAGCGGTAGGCCGAAACTTGCTGCTCCAGACGCGAGCGATAAATCGCCACCTCGCCGGCGCTGTTGACGAGGTTGTCCAACAGATCTGCGCGGACGCGTATCTGTTCCTGCGAAGCACGACCCGTTTCTTCCTGCTGCGGCTCTTCGTCGGGCAGCAAGGACGGCAAATCCACCGCCGGCTGTTGCGTAGCATGCGCCTGGGAAGGTGCCCCCGTTGCCGCTTTCTGTTGGTCCTGGGTGGCGCCCAGCAGACGTTCGATCATCGCGCGTGGATAGGCGATGGCCTTGCCTTGCGATACGCGCTGCACGAGGCCGTGCATCTGGTCGAACGCCGCTTCGAGTGTGCCGATCAGCGGCGCAGTGCGCTTCGGATCAATGCCTTGCGAGCGCTCCAGCAACGTCTCGATGGCGTGACTGAGATCGCCCACCGGTGTGAGACCGGCAATGCGAGCACCGCCCTTGAGGGTGTGCAGCGCACGCAACAATCCCGCCATATGCGTGACTTCGGTGGGCTCGGCGTGCCATTGGGCCAGTACGCCGTCGGCATCGTCGAGAATCTCGCGCGCTTCTTCGCTGAAGATTTCCAGCAGATCGGGATCGACATGGCCAAAGCTCATCAGCTCGCCGGCCGGAACAGCCTCCGCCGATTCGTACTCGACTTCGGCCGCTTCCGCGACTTCTTCTACGTGAGAAGGTTGTTCAACCGGTTCGACTGTCTCTTCTACGGCTGCATGGTCTTCGATCGGCGTTTCATCGATCGGTTCGTTGGCCGCGACATGCTCGATGGAATGCTCAAGCGGAGCCGGCTCTTCGACAGGTGTGGCTGCGGGCGGTTCGGTTTGCAACGCTTCCAGACTGGCGAGCAGCGATGCGAATTCCTCGTCCTCGGCGCTGGGCTCGTGAACTGGGTGGGCAGTCGATGTTTCTTCCGCCGTGGCGCCCGGTTCGTGCGCGGCAAGCGCGGCCAGCAGTTCGGCGGTGTAATCGTCAGTGACGGGCCCAGCCGATTGCGACGCAACGATGTGCTCGTCTTCGTAGTCGGTCTCGGGCAGCGCTTCGAAGGATTGGATCGATGCTTCGGACTCCTCGTGCGCGGGCTGTGCCTCGTGTACGAGTAGATCAGGCTCCGCATGCGGAGGCTCGACATCGAGAGGCTCGAACACCACGTGCGCCATCTGCGGTTCGGGCTGGTGATCACGGAGTTCGTCCAAGCGCGCAATGAGCGCCGAAGCATCCGGCAGCTGAGGATGCTCGGTGTCGAACTGCGCCATCACCTCGTCCACGACATCCGCGCTCTGACGAAGCAGGCGAACGCCCTCGATGGACAACGGCTGGCCGGCCGCACGCAAACGCTTGAGCAAACTTTCCAGCGGCGACAGCAAATGGATCAGCAGCGGAATGTCGACCATCGCGATGGCACCGTGCAAAGTATGCACAGCACGCAACAGGCCATCGTCGACGGGCAGCTCGCCGTCGGCGAAGTCCACGGCATTGCGGATGGTTTGCAGATATTGCGCCACTTCGCTGCGCAGGATTTCCAGCAGTACCGGATCTACGGGCGGCAGCACCGGCTCGTGGATGATGTTTGCAAACGGTGTAGCGAACGCCTCGCCAGCGGGTTGTGCAGCGGCGACGGAATGATCGGTATGCGTAGCCGAAGGAATGGCGTCGAGCGCCGCATCCATACGCGGCACTCGGCGACGTACCACGCGACGCACCGTTTCGGTCGTGCTCAATGCGTACTGTTCCAAGCCAGCCGGTTCGCCAGCGGCGAGCTGATCTGCAGCATGCATGATGGCGCTGAGCGGTGCGTTCGGAACGACGCCGTCCTTCAGCATCGCCAGCAGCTGCGGCAGTACGCCGATGGCGTGACCCACCAGAGCCTGCACACCTTCGTGCGCCTGGATGGTTCCATCCAGCACGCGGTTGAGCATGTTCTCGACACGCCAGGAGAATTCGCCCAAGGTGGTGGCGCCAACCAGGCGACCCGAACCCTTCAGCGTGTGGAAGGAGCGACGGATGGACGTCAGTTCGCCCAGCTGGGTCGGATCCACCATCCAGGTTTGGTGTGCATGACGCAGACTGTTGATCTCCTCCTGCATTTCTTCCAGGAAGATTTCGCGAATGTCGTCGTCGATGCCGTCCGTGCTTGTCTGGAAACCGGCACCCGCCGCCAACGGATCGATGGCCGATACCTGTTCTTCGATTTCTTCTTCGACCTCGATCCAGTCACCGCTGTCGTCGGATAGCGAACCACTCGAGTGCGTTTCGGTTTCGACCAGGTTCAAGCCGGTCAAATCATGTGCGAACGGCACCGGCGTTTCGCTGCTGCCGATGAACAGTTCGCTGGCGTCGTCGCCGTGTACAAGGCTGACGGATTCGTTCAACGCCGGCACAGCGGCTTCGGCGTGCGTTTCGGCAACGTGCTCCGGCAATGCCTTGGCAAGCGGTGGCGGCCAGTAACCCAGTCCGCCCAAGCTATGTTCGGCCACATCCAGGATGTGTTCGAGTCCGCCGCGATGTTCACGAGCGGCCTCAAGGTAGTATTCCAACGCGGCCAGGGCGTCGGCAAGCTGATCCATCTGCGCACTACTGGGTACGCGCTGATCGGCACACAGTTCGTTGCCGATAAAGCGACCCACGCCTTCGGCGATCTGCGCCGGGCGCGGCGAAGAAAGCATGCGCATGGCGCCGGCCACTTCGTCCATCAAGGCCGGCATGCCGCCTAGTTGTTCGTGCTGCCAGCCCGACTCCACAAACGCCACGATGCCATTCTTTACTTTGCCGGTATTGGCAACCGCCTCGCTCATCAGCGTGGCAAGAATGTGGCGCGCCTCGCTGCGCGGCAGCATGTTGGTGGCGTGGTCGTCGACCGGCTCGTGTTCTGCGCCGAGGCTCTCGATGTGATCGTCGAGCGATGCTTCGACATACAACAGCGCGCAGGCGACGTCGAGCAACGACTCCTCGTCGGGACTGCGCATGCGATTGGCGATTTCTTCGAGTACGCGGCGCTGTTCGTTGATCACGCGGCGCGGCACGTTCAGTGCCAGCATGCCCAAGGTGTCACCGACGCGCTCGAGTACTTCAGCCTGAGCGCCAAGTTGTGCCGGATCGGCATCGGCTTGGCGCAGGAACAGATCGAGCGCTTCCTTCACGCGCAGGAGATCGTCCTTCAATGCGCGAGCGACGGAGTCGAGCAAGGCCCGGTTGTGGCCGGTCATCGATCCGCGGGCGTGTTCCAACTCGCTGGCATCGGGTACCAGCCCGTCCAAATTGTAGGTCTGCGCCAGCTGCAGCATCTGCGGACTGCGCTGTTTGGACTGCGCGACGATGTAAAGCAGCTTGCGCGCCAGATCGTCGCCGTCGCCGCCCTGCAGGCTTTCTTCGCCCTGTTCGATCAGCTGGCGGATGCTGCGATCCACACGCCCGATCAGCTGACGCACTTCGGCAGCATGATTTTTCAACAGGCCCTGATCGAGACCTTCCAGCACACCGGCGGCAATCCACCACAAACGACGACCCGGCGTTGTCACGCAACGTGCGGCAATCGCATTGAGTGTCTTGCGCATGCCAGCCAGCTGGTGTGCGGTACCCTGGCCACGGAACCATGCCAGCATCTGCTGCTGGAAGCGCAGGCGCAATTCGGCGATTTCGCCCTTGTGACGCTGCGCATCCGCCACGTTGGCGGCTACCGGTGCGTGAGCAGGCAGCACCGCATCGAGATTGGGCGTGAACAGTGCCGATTCGGTTAACGCGTCCTGATCACGGCTTGCACGCAATTCGTTGAGCAGCGGTAACAACACGACGGGAACGTCGCGATGGCCGCTCGATAGGCGCTCGAGGTAATCGGGCAACTGCATCAGGCCGCGCATCAATGCGGCATAGGCATCTTCGCGATTGCGCACGTGGTCTTCGAGCAGCGAGATGGAGAGTGTTTCCATCTCCTCGGCAACCATCGCTGCGCCGTAGAGCTCGACCATGCGCAAGGTGCCCTGCACCTGATGCAAGTTATCGGCACAAGCGCGCATGACATCGCGCTCGCCCGGATTGTCGACGTAGGACTCCAGCGCCTGGCGCGCGAGCGCAAGCGTTTCGTCAAGCTCTGGCTTGACCCATTGCAGGGTAGTGAAATCGATGTGGTCTTGAAGTCTCATGCGCCCCCCTCAGCGGCTGCGCTTTTTTGCGCATCACGCAACCGTCGAGGTTGCCCTCTTGTTATGGCCCAGTATCAACCGTCTCAACCCGGCAACTTAAAATGCGCCACTGAACGGCGCAGATCGCTTGCCAACTGTGCCAGGTAACCAATCGATTCCGCCGTCTGGCTTGCGCCCTGCGACGTTTGCGACGTGATTTCCTGGATCGCGTTCATGGATTGCGAAATATCTGTTGCAGCGATGGACTGCTGCCGTGCGGCGGTGGAGATGTTCTGAATCAGTGCGGACAAATCGTGTGAAACGCGCTCGATGTCGCCCAGGGCGCTACCGGCGTCTTCCGCCTTGCGCGCACCAGCCACCACTTCGGCGGTGGTCTGTTCCATCGAGTTCACCGCTTCGTTGGTGTCGGACTGAATCGTCTGCACCAGTGTTTCAATTCGCTTCGTGGCGCTCGCGGAACGTTCCGCGAGGCGCTGCACTTCGTCCGCCACCACCGCGAAACCGCGGCCTGCTTCACCGGCGGATGCGGCCTGGATCGCGGCGTTCAAGGCGAGGATGTTGGTCTGCTCGGCAATGTCGTTAATCAGTTCCACGATGGAGCCGATCTCTTGCGAAGACTCACCCAGTCGCTTAATACGCTTGGATGTTTCCTGGATCTGATCGCGGATCGAGTCCATGCCGGAGATCGTTTCACGCACCACTTCGGCGCCGTGCGAGGCGATCTGCACCGAGCGTTCGGCCACGTCGGCCGATTCGGCGGAGTTCTTCGACACGTTATCCATCGAGCTGGCGATCTGGTTGATCGCGGTGGTCGCCGTGCTGATGCGGTGCGCCTGGTTCTGCGCGGCATCGGCCAGATGGCGTGCGGTGGTCTGCGTTTCCTGCGCGGACGAGGACACCTGCTCGGAGGTCTCGTTGATCGTGGTCACCAGGGTTCGCAACTCGTCGATAGCGTAGTTCACCGAGTCGGCGATGGCGCCCGTGATGTCTTCCGACACCGTGGTTTTTACCGTCAGGTCACCTTCGGCGAGCGAACCCATTTCGTCCAGCAGGCGCATGATGGCCTCCTGGTTACGTTGGTTGAGCTCGGTACTCTCGCGGAAGCGGCGGCGCTGGTCGCCCACCAGTTGGACCACCAGCAGGATGGCGAAGGCCACGGCGCCGATCGCACCGACCACGCCCCAGCCCACGTTCGGGAACAAGCGGCGCAGCGGCAGCTGGCCAATCTGGTCGGCTACGTCGTTCGCGCGCAACAGCACGTTGGACGAATCCAGCGAAGCCTGGTTACCTGCGCTCTTTACGTCAGCGATATTGCTGGCCGCAGCAACCAGCTTCGATACCGGGTCGCTCAACTTGTCCCAGTCGCCCTGCATCTCGGAAAGAATCTTGCGCGCATTCGCGTCGCCCAGCTGCTGCACGCCGATGCCCTGGTTACCTTGCAACAGGCCCTTCAACACTTCGCCGTAGTTTTGCGCATCGCGCGAAAGACCATCAGCCGAAGCCTGTTCGGATTCGCCACCCTGCAGCACCTCCTGCACGCGGCGGATGATACGGTCGGCCAGCAACATCTGGCGCGAGGCGCCCAGCATTTCGTCGGCACTGCTGCCTTTACGCTGCTGCAGGATGTTGACCACCTGCTCCATGTTGGAGTTGAGCAGCGGCAACTGCTTGGAAAGGTCGTCGGCGCGCTGCGACGAATCGAGCACGACGGCCTTGTTGGAGAGAATCTTGCCGATGTCGCTGTCGAGCGATTTCCATGCGTCGGCTAGCTTGCTGACGGAACGGCCGGTTGCGGTGACGTTCTTGTCGGCATAGGGCTTCATGCCCGTCTTGGCATCGCCAGCGACGAGACGTTGCACGGCAGAATCGATCGTGTCGCGCGCGTTCTCCAGCTCGGCGAACGAGTCGGCGTTACCGCCGGACGCTTCCAGCGCGTACTTGGCCGTCTGCTGCGACAACACCTGGATCTGCGTGGTCAACGCGATCGCCTGGCGATCCTCGCCGTTCTTGAGGTTGAGTAGAACGAAGTCGATGGCCGCAAAGCCAATCGAAACCACCAGCAGGACAATGAGGATGGTGTAACCCCGTTCCCTGCCGACGCCCCCTGTAGTGCTCATGATCTTCACCTCATCCGTCTACTGCATACCAACCGCAACACATGCCAGTTATGAATTCCGGGGCCTTCGCCCCTGCTCCGGCCACGCTCGGCACCGGTCTCGCCACATTCCATCAGGCGGCGGCCTGACGGAAATCGGGCGCACGCACCAACTTGCCCATGCTAAACAGAGCCAGGCGTTGCCCGTCCACATCCACACGATCGTCGACGAAGCGGCTGAGCCGCGGATCGTCCTCAGGCTCGGCGTCGCGACGTTGTTCCACATCCACCGTACGCTGACCGAATACTTCGTCCACCAGCAGCGCCACGTTGCCGCCGCCTTGACGCACCACCAACAGGCGTGTGCGCTCGGAATGCTGGGTGCGCTCGCTAAACAGGAAGCGCGCCATATCGATCACCGGCACCAGGTTGCCGCGCACGTTCGCCACACCCAACAGCCATGGCTTGGTGCCGGGCACGGGGGTAAGCGACGGGACGGCCAGCAGTTCGTTGATCTCTTCGATACCGCTGACAAAAAGACGATTGCCCGCGCGATAACCGATACCGCGCCACAAGCCCGGCGCTTCGAAACGCTCCTGCGTACCGGAGGCGTGCGCCAGCGAAAGCCGCTCGTAGCGGGCGAGAGTTTCGAACGGGGTCTGGGCGGCTGTCGCGTTCATGCTCACCTCATGCCGCGTTCGGCAGCAGCTCGTCGATACACGCCAGCAATTCCTTCTCGTTCACCGGCTTGGTGATGAAGGCTTTGGCTCCCTGGCGCATACCCCACACCCGGTCGGTTTCCATCGACTTGGTGGTGATGATCACGATCGGCACGCCGGCGGTGACAGGATCGCGCGTAAGGGTGCGCGTGGCCTGAAAACCGTTCATGCCCGGCATGATGACGTCCATGATGACGAGATCGGGCTGCGTGGCGCGCACGCGCTCGATGCCGTCCTCGGCATTGTTGACGGCATCGACGCGATGACCCGCACGCTCGAGCAACGTGGTGAACACACGCACGTCCGTCGGCGAGTCGTCGATGATGAGGATATTGGCCACAGCGCCCCCCTTAGATGCTGCAGTCACTGGCGTTAAACCGTGCTGACATGGCGATGAATGGCGCCAAGCAGTTCATCGCGCGTGAACGGCTTGGTGAGATATTGCTCGGCGCCGACGATGCGACCGCGCGCTTTGTCGAACAGGCCGTCTTTCGAGCTCAGCATGATCACTGGCGTTGCCCGAAATTGCGGATTGTTCTTGATCAGCGCGCAGGTCTGATAACCGTCAAGTCGCGGCATCATGATGTCCACGAAAATGATCGCCGGTTTCTGGTCGGAAATCTTGGCCAGCGCTTCGAAGCCGTCGACGGCGGTCAGCACATCGCAGCCTTCCTTCTTCAGCAAGGTTTCCGCCGTGCGGCGGATGGTCTTGGAGTCATCGATAACCATGACCTTCAGACCGGCCAAGCCGTTCGTACCTACGTTCAAGTTCACTTAACCCCCCTGTGGCCTGCCCCAGGCTCAGGTACGACACCCGGTAGGCGGCCAGGCCCCCACCGGACGCGGATGAAAAAATCCTGCACAAACACTTCTTCGGGGCCTGATCTTCGTCAGGCACTCCGTCGTTGCTGTTTACTGCCTACACGGCATTCCGTCAAGGAAAAATCGCTTGTGGAAGCAACCTTTACCACTGGAAACGCGAAGACATACGTGAAGAGCGGGGGTCATCACAGCATGGAAGCGTAGGGACGAGGAGCTCCCGTCCACCCTGTCGTCGTCGAAAGCACGGTCAATCCATGCCGAAGGACTTTGCGTGCGCCTAGCCTTGTCGTGCAGGGACCACCTCGGCGAACATGCAGGCCCCACCCCGCCGGCTTTCACCCGGCCACCGGAGATTGACCACGATGTCCCGCTCGGTCGCCGTGCTGATGGATCCCATCGGCGCCATCAAGATTGCCAAAGACACCACGTTCGCCATGCTGCTGGAAGCCGCTCGCCGTGGCCACCGCCTTTACTACATGGAACAGGGCAACCTCGCCCTGCGTGACGGCGCGCCCTGGGCCAACCTGCGTCCGTTAACGGTGAAGGACGATCCGGCTGGCTGGTACACCCTGGGCGAAGCCCGCTGGACCGACCTGCGCGAACTGGACATCGTGCTCATGCGCAAGGATCCGCCGGTCGATGCCCAGTTCATCTACGACACCATGGTGCTGGAGGCTGCCCAGCGCGAAGGCGTGCAAGTCATCAACGACCCACGCTCCCTGCGCGACTGCAACGAAAAACTGTTCACCACGCAGTTCCCGCAATGCATGGCGCCCACCCTGGTTGCACGCGACCCCACCCAATTGCGCCATTTCGTGGCCGAGCATGGCGACGCCGTACTCAAACCGCTGGATGGCATGGGCGGCCGCGGCATCTTCCGGGTCAAGGCGGGCGACAAGAATCTCAACTCCATGCTGGAAACACTGTTGGCCGGCGACTCGCATGGCCAGGGCCGTCAGTTCGCCATCGCCCAGAAATTCATTCCGCAGATCAGCGCCGGCGACAAACGAATCCTGCTGATCGACGGGGAACCGGTGCCCTATGCCTTAGCGCGCATCCCGCAAGGCGACGAATTTCGAGGCAACCTTGCCGCTGGCGGCCGCGGCGAAGGTGTGCCGCTCAGCGACCGCGACCGCTGGATCGCTGCCGAAGTCGCCCCGGATCTGCGCCGCCGCGGCCTGCGTTTCGTAGGCCTGGATGTGATCGGCGACTACCTGACCGAGATCAACGTCACATCGCCGACGTGCGTACGCGAACTCGACCATCAGTTCGGGCTTAATATTGCCGGATTGCTGTTCGACGCGATCGAGACTACGGGATGATCTGGTCAATGCTGCGCAGGCGTCATGACGTCCAGAAGGCCCGCAGGTTGTGTTGCGTGGCGCAGGGAAGACTGGCGGCCGTCTTGCCAAGCCGCGCGGCACCGCCTGCGGGCCTTCTGGACGTCACCCCATCATTCAAAATTAATTCGTGGGGGCCGATGCTGTCTGTCCACATATCTTCGGTGCGCCGGCTCGACAGACGTCCAGTCTGCCTTCGCCGACGCCCCTGCGATCTGCGAACAGACAGCATCGGTGACGCCTGCGCAGCATTGACCAGAGCATCCCTAACGTGAATGCCGTTGCCCGCCAACCCGGCGATAACAAGATCGGGGCCACCTTCATCTTCTCGTTGCTGGTTCACGGCCTGCTGCTGTTCGGCATCGGCATCAGTTACGTGGCCACGCGTCCTGCGCTTCCCACGCTGGACGTGACCCTGGTCAATGTCGCCAACAACGACGCCCCCGACAAGGCCGACTTCCTGGCGCAGGCCAACAACAAGGGCGGCGGCGACAGCGACAAAGCCAATCGGCCTTCGCAACCGTTCTCGGGGCTGTTGCCCACGCCCACCGCGGGCACAGCACCCCAGCCGGTCGCAGCCACGACGCCCTCTCCCCAGCAGGCCACCGATCGGCGCATGTTGACGACGACAGGCAACGCCAGCTTCAGTGTCAACAGCGACACCGCCAAGGATGCGCGGGATACGCCCGATACAGCGGACGCGGACGAAGCAAAGATCGAGCAACAAGCCGCTCAGCTTGCCGCAGAAGTGAGCCAAGAAAGACAGGCTTACGCCAAACGGCCGCACAAAAAATACATATCGGCGAGCACCAAGCAATACGCGTATGCGGCATATATGCGTGGCTGGGTGGATCGTGTCGAGCGCATCGGCAACCTGAATTATCCCCAGCAGGCACGCGAACAAAGCCTGCACGGCGATGTAATCCTGACCGTAGGCTTGAATCGCGACGGTAGTGTCAACAGCATCGATGTCACGCAAAGCTCGGGACACGCGGTGATCGACAAAGCCGCCGAAACCATCGTCCGTTTGTGCGCGCCCTTCCCCGCGTTGCCGCCGGATAAAAGCGAGAAAGTGGACATTCTCTACATCACGCGCACGTGGGAATTTCAGCCGGGCGATGTGCTCAAGACGCGCTGAATGACGAGATCGGAGCAACTCGGCAAAACAATGTTGTTCCGATCATCTACGGCGAAGAAGCACTACCAAGATCAATGGTCGTCCGGCATCAGGTGTTCGTGAATCACCTGCGCATCAGCGATTTGCCCTTTATGGTCGTAACGCAACACGACCACCCAGCCGAACACGTTCGTCGGCCACTTGCCGCCCGGGATCAACGCGTCTGAATCGCCTCCCAGATCGTGGATCAGCTTCGGAATCTCCCCGTGATGCCAAGAGATCAACACGCGGTTGCCGTGCGGCTGGGTGCGTAACGCGTCAGCGATCTCATGGGTCTGCTTATCAGCAAATCGACCGTCGATGGGCAAGCCAAACGCGCGGCTCAGCGGCTCAATGGTCAGCCGCGGCCGCATGCTCGACTTGGAATCGGCTGCGGCATATAGCGTATCCGGTGTCATCGGCTGACCGTCGACGCTGAAATGCTGGAAGTACCCCACATAGGCGCTAGCCCGTGCTTCGCCCTCCGGCGTCAGGTCAGGACCGCTTTCCGGCTTCTCGGCGTGACGGATAATCATCACCGTGGTATCGGCCAGCCCGCTTTCGCCACGCTCATGATCGTGCTTGGCTATCGCAACCAACGGGACGATCGTAGCGGCGAGGAACATAACCAGCCGGGTCAGGTGCTTCATAGACGGTACTCAGGTGGGTGGCCAACAGCGATGCGGCCAGGATAAGGGCTCGCCTCACATACCAATAACGCCGCGATAACCTGCGCAAGCAAGCATTCAGCCATGCACATCCCAGGCATGTGCGGCAGACGCGGTCGAGCCGCAGCGCTTACAATGCCCACATGCATGCCAAGACTCCCCAGTCCCTCGCCGGGCAATTCCTGATTGCCATGCCAAGCCTGGCCGAACCGCCGTTTTCGCGTGGCGTTGCCTTCCTGTGCCAGCACGATGAGGACGGCGCGGTGGGTCTGTTGGTCAATCAGCTATCGGAATATCGCTTCGGCGATGTGCTGGCGCAGATGAAATTGGGCTGCAGCGACCCCGAATTGGCCGATGCGCCGGTGCTGATCGGTGGCCCGGTGCAGCAGGAGCGCGGATTTGTTCTGCATCGTGAGCACGGCCATTGGGAATCGAGCTACCGCATCAACGCCAGCTGGTCGGTGACCACTTCTCGCGACATCCTGGTTGCCATGGCCGCCGGCGAAGGCCCGCGACAGGCGCTGATGGCCCTGGGCTATGCCGGCTGGAGCGCGGGTCAGCTGGAGCAAGAACTGAAGGACAACACGTGGCTCACGGCGGAAGCCAGCGAGCGCGTGGTGTTCCAAACCCCGCTGGAAGAGCGTTGGAGCGCGGCAGCCGGGCTGGTCGGCGTCGATCCGCTGCAATTGCCTGGTTACGCAGGCCACGCATGAGTTGCG
This sequence comes from Lysobacterales bacterium, assembly GCA_015655335.1. Lineage (GTDB taxonomy): Bacteria > Pseudomonadota > Gammaproteobacteria > Xanthomonadales > Rhodanobacteraceae > Dyella_B. Next base: position 24,643 of record JAATFF010000075.1, read on the forward strand.
CGCTCGGCTTCGATGTCGGCAGCAAAGTCATCGGTGTTGCGGTCGGCAATCGTGTCACCGCCAGCGCGCGTCCCATCACCACGATCATCATGCGTGATGACGATCCTGATTGGGCGGCCCTCGATGCGTTACGCAGCGAGTGGCTGCCGGACACGCTGGTAGTGGGCTTGCCGCTTACGCTGGAAGGCGAGGAACAGGCAGCGAGCAAACGAGCACGGCGTTTTGCCGAGCGCCTGCACCAGCGCTATCACGTACCCGTCATGCTGGTGGACGAACGCCACAGCTCACGCGAAGCAGCGCAACGTTTCGCCCACGCGCGCGCCGCCGGCTTGAAACGTCGCCGCGATGCCGCGCAGATCGATGCCGAGGCCGCGGCAGTTATCCTCGAACGCTGGTTGCATGAGGGAACCGGCGCTTGATGAATCACCCTTCCACGCATCGCATAACAAAACTAAGACGGTCACCATGATCCCACGCCTGCGCCACCTCACCACGCTGGAAAATCTCTCGCGCGAATGCATCGAGCGCTTGCTGGATCGCGCGATCACCATGCGCGACGCCTGCGCGCATGGCACACGCAAACTGGATCTTCTCAATGGCCGCACCGTACTCAATTTGTTTTTCGAACCGTCCACGCGCACACGCACATCGTTCGAATTGGCGGCGCGGCGTTTAGGCGCGGATGTGATCAATTTCGACATCGGCTTCTCCTCTACCAGCAAGGGTGAGGAGCTGTTCGACACCTTGCACACGCTCGAAGCAATGCATCTGGACGCGATCATCGTGCGTCACAAAGTTTCCGGCACGCCCGACGAATTGGTGCGTCACGCGATGAGCGGCGTGTCGGTGATCAACGCCGGCGACGGCAATCGCGCGCATCCGACACAAGGCCTGCTCGACGCGCTGACGATCCGTCAACATCGGCCGGACTTCAGCAGACTCACCGTGGTGATTTGCGGCGATGTGAAACACTCGCGCGTCGCCCGCTCAGACGTGCATGCGCTGACTAAGCTCGGCGCCGGCGAAATCCGATTGTGCGGCCCGGCAGCATTGATGCCCGACGCCAGCGAATTTCCCCACTGCAAACTCTATGACGACTTCGACAAAGCGATCGAAGGCGCCGATGCCGTGATCATGCTTCGCCTTCAGAAAGAACGCATGGCGAGCATCGATCAGCCCGACGAAGCAGCCTATTTCCGCCAGTACGGCCTGGATAGCCGCCGTCTGGCGCTGGCTGCACGCGGCTGTCTGGTCATGCATCCGGGCCCGATCAACCGCGGCATTGAGATTGCTCCAGAGGTCGCCGACGGACCCCAGTCACGCATCCTCGAACAGGTCGGCAACGGGGTGTTCGTACGCATGGCCGTGTTGGGCGAAATGCTCGCGCGCTAAAGCAAAACCCGCATTCTTCGCTGCGGCAGCACAACAAAGCGGGCATAATGTCGGCGTAACACGACACTCCCGGGGACAATTATGCGTACGACAAAGCGCGTGCTGGCGCTGGCGCTGTCCGGCTTGATGCTGGCCGCCTGCTCGCACAAAGACAAGGATGCCCCCCTGGCCTTCGTGCCGGCGGATACGCCCTATGTGCTAGCCAATCTGGACGTGCTGGACGACAGCACCCGCCAGGCCATCTTCACCCAGGTCGATGCCGAAATGCCGGCCCAGGTGGCACAGATGAAGGCGCAGGCCGATCAGCTGGCGGCCACCGATCCGGACATGGCGAAATATCTGCGTACCGTCGCCGGCGAATTCGACGGCAAGTCGGCCGAGCAGGTTGTCCAGGACACCGGTATCGATCCCAAGGGTCACAGCGCGTTGTACGGCCTGGGCCTGTCGCCCGTGTTGCGCATCGAACTTGCCGACGCCAAAGCCTTCGAGCGCTTCGTCGGAAAAATTCAGAACGATTACGGCAAGAAGTTCGACGCGGTCACGCTCGGTACGCAAAACTACCAACGCTACGTGGCGACGGCGTCGCATCTGCAGTTCGTCATCGCCGTCGTGGGTAAGCAGGCCGTGCTGGCGATGCTGCCCGACGACGCTTCGCAACCGATGCTGCGCCAGGTGCTTGGCCTGGACCGTCCCGCCAAGAGTGTGCAAGACACCGACCGGTTGACCGATCTGGCCAAAGCCAAGGGTTATGCGCCGTGGGCGGTTGGCCAGGTCGATCTCACGCGTTTGCTGCCGCTTCTGACCGATAGCCAGGATCCGCTGTCACGCACCCTGCTCAAGGTCCGTGCGGAGAGCGAATCGGCCAAGACGGGCGAGCCGGTGGCGAACCTGATGCAGGTGCCTGCCAGCTGCCAGACCGATGCAACCCGCATCGCCGCACGTATATCGCAGATGAGCGTGGGTTACACCACACTCGACGACAAGCATCGCGACATGCGTTTCGATGTGTCCTTGGCCAGCGACATCGTCAGCGCGTTCAATGGCCTGAAGGTCGAGCTGCCGGGTCTCGGCAACGATCCCACGGCGCCGTTCGAACTGAGTCTCGCGTTGCCGATGACGCAGTTGCGTGCGTTTTGGGGAGCCCAAGCGGACGCCGTAATCGCCAAGCCATTTACTTGCCCGATGCTCGATAACCTCAACGACACCTTCACCAGCCTGGGTGACAGCGTGCAGAAGGCCGCCGTGCCGCCGATCGGCGACCTGCTTGGCCTGCATATCGCGCTGGATAGCTACACCACCAACCCGGGCGGCGGTATGCCGAAGTTCTCCGGACGCGTAGTGATCGGCACCAACAACCCCGCCGGTCTGCTGGCGATGGCACAGGTGACCAGCCCACTGATCGCCGGTGTGAAGCTCACCAGCGATGGCAAGCCGACAACGTTGCCCGCCCAGCTCACCAATGCGCTCGGCGAACAGGGATGGGCTGCCATGGGCGCGAAATCGCTCGGCCTGGCAGTCGGCGCGGACGAAGACGGTAAATTGGCCGACCTGCTGAAGCAGCCCGGCGGCGATGCCGGTGAGCTGATGCGCCTGCATCTGGATGGCGACATGTACAGCAGCTGGATCCACCTGCTGCAACAGCGTGCCGAAAACGCGGCGAACATGGCAGCGGCCATGAATCCCGACGACTCGGACAACCAGGACGACCAGAAGAATACGGCAGCCGCACTAGCCAACACCAAGGCACAGTTCGCTGCGATGGAATCGGAAGCGGCACATATCAAGGCGATTGGCGCCAATGTGCGCATGGACGACCAGGGCCTGGTGATTACAACGCACACCGAGCTCAAATAACCATTGCAGCTAACGGTTTTTGCCAACAAAAAAGGAGCCAACCGGCTCCTTTTTTGTGTTGGGGCAACAGCGAACGATCAGCGGCGCAAGAAACCGCCGCCGATAGTGTTCTGGTTTGTCCGATCCTCTTCGATCTCGACACCTTCCAAACCTTGCGACAAGGTGTGCGCATCGCCACCCTGCGACAGCTTTATACGCAAGCGCACTTCGTTGGAGCTGTCGGCATGACGCAGCGCGTCTTCGTAGCTGATCTCGCCAGCCTGGTAGAGCGTCACCAGGCTCTGGTCGAACGTCATCATGCCCAGGTTAGTGGATTCCTTCATCACTTCCTTGAGCTTGTGGATCTCGCCCTGGCGGATGTAGTCCTGCACTAGCGGCGTACCCAGCATGACTTCCATCGCTACGCGGCGCGACTTGCCGTCGGGCGTGGGAATCAGCTGCTGCGCCACGATGCCCTTGAGGTTCAGCGACAAATCCATGAAGAGCTGCTGGCGCCGATCTTCCGGGAAGAAATGCAGGATGCGGTCGATCGCCTGATTCGCGTTATTGGCATGCAAGGTGCACAGGCACAAGTGACCGGTTTCGGCGAAGTTGATCGCGTACTCCATCGTTTCGCGCGTACGCACCTCACCGATCAGGATGACGTCGGGGGCTTGGCGCAGCGTATTTTTCAGCGCGTTTTCCCAGGTATCGGTATCGATGCCCAATTCACGCTGGGTGATGATGCAACCCTCGTGCTTGTGCACGTATTCGATGGGATCTTCGATGGTGATGATGTGACCGGTCGAGTTCTGGTTGCGATAGCCGACCATCGATGCGAGCGATGTGGATTTACCGGTGCCGGTCGCACCCACGAAGATGATGATGCCGCGCTTGGTCATCGCCAGTTGCTTGATGACCGGCGGCAGGCCCAGCTCTTCGATGGTGGGAATTTTCGAGTCGATCCGGCGCAACACCATGCCCACGCAGTTGCGCTGGTAGAAGCACGACACGCGGAAACGGCCCACACCCTGCGCGGAAATCGCGAACTGGCATTCGTGGGTCTTTTCAAACTCTTCGCGCTGCGACGGGGTCATCACGTTGATCACCATGTCGCGCGACTGCTGCGCGGACAGCGGGCTCTGCGTGATCGGCACGATGCGTCCCTGCACCTTCATCGAAGGCGCCACGCCAGCCGTGATAAACAGGTCAGAGGCCTTTTTGTGGACCATCAATTTCAGAAACGAGGTGAAGTCGAATTCGCTCATGGCGATCTCCCACTGAGACAGGCATCAGGACGAGGGATTGCTCCCCCATTCCCGTCTTACTTGAACACGTCCTTGTTCTTGGCATAACCAACCGCCTGCTGGCGCGCGATCACGCCGCGCTTCACCAGGTCGAGCAGCGTCTGATCCAGCGTTTGCATGCCGTACTGCTGGCCGGTCTGAATCGAGGAGTACATCTGCGCCACCTTGTCCTCGCGGATCAGGTTACGGATGGCGGGAATGCCGACCATGATCTCGTGCGCCGCGATACGGCCGCCGCCGACTTTCTTCAGCAAGGTCTGCGAAATCACCGCGCGCAACGACTCCGACAGCATCGAGCGCACCATCGGCTTTTCGCCAGCGGGGAACACGTCGATGATGCGGTCGATGGTCTTGGCGGCCGAACTGGTGTGCAGCGTGCCGAACACCAAGTGGCCCGTTTCCGCGGCGGTCAACGCCAGACGAATGGTTTCCAGGTCACGCAACTCGCCGACCAGGATGAAGTCCGGATCTTCACGCAGTGCCGAGCGCAGCGCTTCGTTGAAGCCGTGCGTGTCGCGATGCACTTCGCGCTGGTTGATCAGGCACTTCTGCGAGGTGTGCACGAACTCGATCGGATCCTCGATGGTCAGGATGTGGCCGTACTCGTTCTTGTTGACGTGGTCGACCATCGCCGCGAGCGTCGTCGACTTGCCCGAACCGGTCGGACCGGTGCAGAGGATCAAACCCTGCGGCTGCGAGATCAGTTCC
>JAATFF010000054.1 GCA_015655335.1 Lysobacterales bacterium
AACGCCGCGTCCTGGCGATTAGCGGCCTGATTCCTTCGGTCAGTGGTCCGTTAGTGGAGGACTTTCGTCGCCGCTATCCAGGCAAGACAACACAAGTGCTGCCAAACGGCTACGACCCCGCGGACTTTGCAGCCTTAATCGACGATGCCGACAGCGAAAAGCAAGCCTTCGCCATTCTGGCGCGACATGTTCCAGCGGGTGCCATGTTGATCGGTCATTTTGGACGCATTGGAGCCAGTGATGCATCGGCATCCGTAAGTCTCGATTATTTCATCGACGCCATGAATGAATCGGTTGCGCCATCCGCGAATACCCATGTGATGTTCGTGGGCGAGCTGACGCAATCGGAACGCGCCTCAATCAGACGCGCGAACTTTTCCCTCAGCGTACTGGAACCAGTCGAGCGAAGACTGGCCCTTCAACTCATGAAACGATGCAACAAATTGTTGTTGCTGACCGGTTCTCGCGCCAGTTGTGCCACTGGCAAGCTGTTTGAGTATCTTGCAGCAGGAGCGGACATTCTTTGCATCTCGGCGGTACATAACGCGGCGACCGACATTCTGGCGGAAACCGGTGCTGGTCAAACACTGCTGACTGGCGAGCTTGCGGCGACGAGCGGCGCTTTGCGTAAGGTGCTATCTCCTCGCGTTGATCACGCAAACCGCGACATCGGGGCGTATAGCAAGATTGAACAGGCAGGCATGCTGGACAGCTGGATTTCGCAGATGGTGCTGACATGAACCGGGTTGAGAGCCCGCCGCTGGTGCCGCCGATACCGCCGATTTCGTCGCCGGCGCAATTGCCCCGTGCAAATGTTTACCGATTTACGGTGCGGCATATGTTCCTTGGTGTGGCATTCCTGCTTCTGTTGTTTGCAGTTGTGGTGCCCAATTCGTTGCCGATGTCTACCGCGGGGGCAATGGGGCTCGCGTTTCTACTGGCTTTGCCCGGCATACGTTTCGGTGAGTCGCTCAGAAGCCTACTGGCGCTATACGCGTGTACCGTCATTGTGACCATCGTCTATGTGATCGTCGGTGGCATGCATGGTGCGCCGTTGGTCGCCATGGCCGAAGTCGCAGCGGTCTACATTGTGTCGCCGTTGACGTGGATGATCATTGCGGAGGGGCTGCACAGGCGTCTTGGCGTCGACCGTCTCATCGAATGGTTCACTTTGCTAAGCGTGCTGTGCGTCCTGAGCGTGGCCCTGTTTTTCTACCTGTTCCTTACGCGTGGCGCATCGGCGGTGGAGTTCTTCTTTCAAGGCGCCAACGTCAATTTGAATGAAGGATTTTCCGGCGCGACCATGCATGTCTATGGGTCGATGATTTTCCTATGCGGTGGATTTTTCAGTACACCCGAACTTATCAAGAACAAGCCTCTGCGATTCGGGCTTCTTGTGATGCTTCTTATCTGTGCGCTTACCTCCGGCCGATCGGCATTGATACTTGCCATTCCAATTGGCTGGATTCTTGGATGGATGCTCGCATCCCGCACCATTGAGCACGTGGGCAAGTCGGCGATAGCTCGCCTTATTCAGTATGGCTTGCCGTTGTTGATTGCCGTTATGGCGACACTCTACCTGCTGCAAGCGTATACCCAGGTCAGCGTTTCATCGGTGTTCGACATTGTCTTTGACAAAGTTGCGTCTGGCGGTGGCAGTGCGCGCGCCGAAATGTCGCGTTCGCTCTATGCGGGTATTTTCGATAACGGAGGACTGGGTGCAGGACATGGCGTCGGCGTCAGCTTCATCAGTGATCCTCTTCATCCGTGGCGGTACGAAGTGGTATGGCTGGCTACGCTCTATAGGGTAGGCATCGTGGGTGCGGTGATCTATGTATTGCCGTTCCTGCTTTATACCGTCGGGGTGATCCGGCTGGCGCTTGCCCGCCTTTTGCCGGCACGTCACAAGTTCATGTTTTGCGGGTTTGTCTGTGCATTCCTCGCTACCAATACGAATCCATACATCGAGGCATTTTCCTTGCAATGGATGTACGTCATTCCGCTGGTGCTTTGGTACATCGAATATCCGTCGATCTTGAAGCGGGTGTCTCGATGAAGCGCATCAAGGTACTGCTCTTTTCCAAGTATTCGAGACGTGGTCCGAGCTCACGGTTGCGCAGCCTGCAGTATTTGCCCTTGTTGCGGGAATACGGGATCGATGTACAGGTTCATGCACTGTTTCCGGATGCTTATTTGGAGGAGCTTTATCGCGGCCGTCCGTCGGCCTCCTGGTATCGCGCCTCGTTGCACGGCATGCAACGAATCATGCAACTCTTGCGACGCAGCGACCACGATCTTGCATGGATCGAAGGCGAACTGTTTCCCTACTTGCCCAACTGGATCGAATCGGCGCTTGCGCGGTCTGTCATGCCGTACGTCGTCGATTACGATGATGCGCTGTTTCACAAATACGATATGTCTCCAAGTCCATGGGTGAGACGCCTGCTAGGAAGCAAGATCGATCAGGTCATGCGCAGCGCCACCTGCGTGATTGCCGGAAATGGGTATTTGGCGGCGCGCGCGTTGCAGGCGGGTGCGACGCGGACGGCGATTATTCCGACGGTGGTGGATGAGCAGCGCTATACGACGGTGAGCCATGGGGCTGATAAGCAACCTGTCATAGGCTGGATCGGATCGCCCGCCACCGAGCACTATGTGCTGGATAACCGCGAAGTGTTGGAGCGTGTCTGTGCCAAGTACGGCGCGCGTTTGTTGCTGATCGGTGCGCACGCCGAGATTGCCAGCCAATTCAGCAGCGTTGTTCCGGAAGTGGTGGAGTGGTCCGAGGACAGTGAGGTTGCCATGATTAGCCGGATGGACATCGGCATCATGCCGTTGCGCGACGGTCCATGGGAGCGCGGTAAGTGCGGTTATAAAATCATTCAATACATGGCTTGTGGTTTGCCGGTCGTGGCTTCCGCAGTCGGTACGAATAGTGACATCGTGCGCGACGGTGAAAATGGTTTTCTTGCCGGCGATTCCTCTACCTGGGAAGAGCACCTCGGGCAGTTGATTACGGATAGGTCTTTGCGCTCGCGTATGGGGCAGGCGGGTCGTACATGTGTCGAAAACGAATACAGCCTCAAGGCGCAGGCACCGCGGCTTGCGGAGGTATTGCGTAACGCGGGACAAAGCTCATGTGCGGCCTGACCGGCATCTGGAAATGGCGCGGCGCGAGTCGTGAAACATTGCGTGACCAAGCGGAAGACATGTCGAGGCAACTGACGCACCGCGGCCCCGACGATAGCGGTTTGTGGTGCGACGAGACCGCGGGCATCGTGCTGGCACAGCGGCGGTTGTCGATCCTCGATCTTTCGGACGCAGGCCATCAGCCGATGCATTCGGCATGCGGGCGTTACGTCATCGCATTCAATGGCGAGATATACAATCATCTTGATTTGCGTCAACGCCTGGCGGCGGCGGGCGCCGCGCCATCCTGGCGGGGGCACTCCGATACCGAAACCCTGATCGCGTGTTTCGTCGCCTGGGGTATCGAGCGCACCTTGCAGTTAAGTGTCGGCATGTTTGCCTTTGCGGCATGGGATCGGCAGCAACGGACGCTTACCTTGGCGCGCGATCGCATGGGCGAAAAGCCGCTCTACTACGGGTGGTGCAGCGATACGCTCCTGTTCGGCTCAGAACTGAAGGCATTGAAGGTACATCCCGCCTTCGATGCGGACATCAACCGCGATGCGCTGACGCTGTACTTGCGTCACGACTGTGTTCCCGCGCCGTACACGATCTATCGTGGGATATTCAAGCTGCGTCCCGGACACGTGCTATGCATTCCAGTCGATGCGCCAAGGGACGCGCAGCCGATGTCGTATTGGCGCTACAACGACGTTGTAACCAAGGGCCTGAGCGAACCATTGGTTTGTAGCGACGTCGAGGCAACCGATGCCCTTGAGGAGCAGCTTGGAGCAAGCATCCGCGCACAGATGCTCTCTGATGTACCACTCGGTGCGTTCCTCAGTGGAGGCATCGACAGCAGCACGGTCGTGGCCTTGATGCAGGCGTCGAGCCGCCGGCCGGTCAAGACATTCACCATCGGCTTCGAGGAAAATGGTTACGACGAGGCCGCGCTTGCCGCGGCTGTGGCGGGGCATCTCGGTACGGTGCATACCGAGCTGTATGTCCGCCCTGAGGATGCATTGGCCGTCATTCCACGACTGCCTTCCATTTTTTGCGAACCCTTTGGCGACAGCTCCCAGATCCCGACGTTCCTGGTTAGCCAGTTGACCCGGCGCGAGGTGATCGTGGCGCTGAGTGGCGATGGCGGCGATGAGCTGTTCGGTGGCTATAACCGTTATTTGACGGCCCGCGCGACATGGAAGCGAATGCGGCACCTACCGCGATTTGCGAGGCGTGCCATGGCTGGTGCGCTGCGTACGATCTCGCCGGCCGCATGGGACCGTCTCGTGGAACGCGCAGCACCTTTGCTGCCTAAAAAGTGGCGCTTGGCCACACCGGGTGATAAGGCGCACAAGTTGGCGGAAGTGCTGTTGTTGTAGAATGACCACGCATTTTTCCTCAACGTCGCAAGCCAGTGGAAAGATCCGGCGAACATGGTGATTGGTGCTTACGAGCCATCGACCCTTCTGACGAATGCGGACGCGTGGCCGCACACCGGCAATTTGGCGCAATCGATGATGGCGATCGATGCGCAAAGCTATCTGCCTGACGACATTTTGGTGAAGGTCGACCGCGCTGCGATGGCCAACAGTCTGGAGACACGCGTGCCGATGCTCGATCATCGAATGGTGGAGCTGGCCTGGCGCCTGCCATTGCATCAGAAGATTCGTAATGGACAGGGAAAGTGGTTGTTACGCCAAGTGCTGTATCGGCACGTACCCAAGGCATTGGTCGAACGCCCCAAGATGGGCTTTGCCGTTCCATTGGATAGCTGGCTGCGCGGCCCCTTGCGTGACTGGGCGGAAACGTTGCTTGATGAAAATCGCTTGCGCCAGGAAGGTTATTTCGAGCCGACTTCAATTCGGCAGAAATGGGAAGAACACTTGAGCGGTCGACGGAACTGGCAGTACGCCTTGTGGACGGTACTGATGTTCCAGGCATGGCTGGAAGCGAGCCGGTGACGAATGCCATGACGGTCCTTCTCGAATATCGCCTGGTTCATCTCACCTCGTGCCAACCGTTAGGCATCGAAGAGGGCATATGAAAGCCATCCTGTTCGCCAACACTGACTGGTACCTCTACAACTTCCGGCGTTCACTCGCCTTGTCCTTGCGTCGGGCCGGATACGATGTACTGCTGATTTCGCCAGCGGGATCGTACGGCAACAAATTGCGCGACTTGGGTTTGCGCTGGGAGCCGCTGCCGATGCAGCGGCGTAGCCTCAATCTGCTGCGTGAGTTGGCGCTGCTGTGGTATCTGGTCAGATTGTTGCGGCGTGAGCGACCGACCCTCGTGCACGGCTTCACCATCAAGTGCGCTGTGTATGGTTCGCTGGCAGCACGCATAGCCGGTATTCCTGCGCGCGTGAACGCTGTGGCAGGAATGGGCTACGTGTTTACCAGTACGCAGTTGAAAGCACGACTCTTGCGACCCGTGGTGCGCGGCCTGATGCGACTGGCGCTGGGAGGAAAGGGGGCGCGACTTATCTTGCAGAATAAGGATGATGTGGAACTCTTCAAGCAAGCGGGTCTGGTCGACCCAGAGCATATTCGCCTGATTCGCGGTTCAGGCGTGGACTGCCAACAATTTGCTGGCGTATCGGCCAGGACGCCTGACGGTGAACGCATACGAGTATTACTAGCTTGCCGTTTACTCTGGGACAAGGGTGTCGATGAATATGTCGCAGCCTCGCGACAGTTACGCGAACAAGGCCATGCTATCGATGCGTTGCTTGCCGGAACGTCGGATCCGGGCAACCCTGCGGCCATTCCGGAATCGACGGTGCGGCGCTGGGTGGATGAAGGGACGCTCACCTGGCTGGGGCATGTCGACGATATGGTCAGTCTGCTTGGATCGGTTCACGTGGTGGTGTTGCCGAGCTATCGGGAAGGGTTGCCAAGATCGTTGGTCGAGGCGGCCGCCTGTGGACTTCCATTGATTACGACAGATGTGCCGGGATGCCGCGAGGTGGTATGCGATGGCATTGACGGACTGCTGATCCCGGTAAAAGACGCCGAAGCGCTGGCGCGCGCCATCCAAAGACTTCAGGACGATCCTATGCTCGCCGGTCAGCTTGGCCATGCGGCACGTTTCAAAGCGCGCACGCAGTTCGATGAACGTATCGTCATTCAGCGCACCATGGATGTCTATACAGAGTTATGTCATCCGTTGGAGCAATCAGCAACGAATAGCCAGCGTAGACGTCTATCGCATTAGGCTTTAGTGGTGGTATCCGTTGCCGAGGTCTTTTGTAATCGGAGGAATTGCTATGCCAACGCCACCGCATACGGTCAATGTGTTGAGCTTCCTTCCCGAGACCGAGCACGCGGGCATTCGCGCCGGCACAAGCGCTTATGACTGTACGGGCGGCATCCAGGCAGCAATCAACAGTGCCAACAAAGTGTTCGTTCCTGCCGGGACTTATCTCGTAAAGCAGCTGAACCTAAAATCCGAATTGGAGTTGTATGGCGAAGGGTCAGCCAGCGAATTGAAGGCATACGACAATTCGACGGCCTGCGAATTTATGCTCGTCACCTATGTTCGGGACGGAGGAACACCCCATGTCGCGGACAACATGCGCAACATCCATGTGCATGACCTGAAGCTCAACGGGCGTGTGAGCGAATTCGGTTACATGCAATATTTCTATCTTCTTGCCGTCAATGCGACATCGGATTTGACTGTCGAGCGCGTGGCTTTTTATGGCTTCCGTGGAGACGGAGTGTATGTTGGCTCGGGGACGTTAAAAACCTCGGAACGTCACAATCAGCACATTGCTGTACGCCATTGCTTGTTCGATGGCGGCACCAAGGACAATCGAAACGGTTTGTCTATCATCGATTGCGACCAGTTAACCGTTTATGGCTGCACTTTCACAAATATCGGCAACAGCAAGTTATCCCATTCCGTGGGGGCGATCGATTTCGAGCCGGACCATAACTGGAGTGTGTATCGCGATGTGACGATCTCGCATTGCAAATTCATCGATATCGATTCGGTGAACACGGCAGGTGTCACGTTCTTCAATGGACATCAGGCGGGCGACAATATTCATGACTGGGTTGTTTCGGATTGCCAATTCACGAACTGCTATTGGGGTATCTATGCCGCGACAAAGCCCAAGCCCGAAGGCGTGCCGGACAATCTTTCGGTATTGAACTGCCACTTTCTCAATTCAGTACGTTTCGATATGAACATCGGTGGATTGAATAGTACACAGATCAGTGGGTGCACTTTCGAACGATCGCCGCCAGGATCCGGGCCAGGTGGCGATGCGATCCGCCTTGGCGCCTTTACCAATCAAACCAGCAAAAATGCCGTCAAAACGATTATCACCGGCAACACATTTATCGGCATACGTCCGCAGATGGGAGCTATCGGTGTGTTCGGCGCGATAGGTATGGTGTGCGCTGGCAACGCATTCATCGATATCTATGGACCTTGCATCAGCTTCGCTGAAGACGAGTCCACCGATCACGCAAGATCTATCGGCAACGTGATTGTCTCCGGCAACAAGGCCAGAAAGACGCAGGGATCGGCATTAGGTCGCACTGCCCCCATGTCGTTTCTGGGGACCAGCAATCAGCTGCGGGTGGTCAAGGGGAACTTGATGCTTCAGGACTCCTACAATTACGACAACGACATCCAGAAAGGCATCACCGACGTCGAAGATGCGGCGGATATCCAGTTTATTGGAACCAAATAACGTCGTGGCCGAGTGTTGCCATGCCGTGTGAATCTGCTCCCTCCCCTACGTGTAGTAGGGGGAGAGTAAAAAAACAATGCACCACGGAGGTTCGACGCTAGTTGTACTAACGGAATGCAAATCAGGTCTGAATGCGCTTGTTTGCAACACGCGTGGGGGCAGGGTGTCTACCTTGGCGATTTGCTTCCTGGCGCGCTCGCACTTGCGTGACCGTCACGATGTACATCATCACCGTGAAGCAGAACGCTGCAAGGTTTAGCCCCGCGGATCTCGCCGCATGGCTGATGAATGCGCCAACGAGCGCGAGGCCGATAGCCAGTGCGATTAGCGCGAGCAGGGTTGCGCGTGGCCCCAGGCCGGCATCCATAAGAATGTGATGGATATGTCCACGATCGGGCTTGAAGGGCGATTTGCCTTGGCGAATGCGTCGGAGCATCACCGCAAACGTATCCAATACCGGCAACGCTACGCACCACAGTACGTCCACCGGCGACAGGTGCGTTTGGGATGTCTGACTCATGCGCACCAGCGCCCATGCCAGCAAGTAACCAATAAGCATGCTTCCTGCATCGCCGAGGAAAATCTTGCGGCCCATGAATCCGAGGTTGGTGATCAGGTAGGGCAAGGAGGCGGTCGCCAGCAGAGCGAGGAGCAGGGCCATCTCCTGCAGTGCGGGCGGGTTGGCGAGCATGACGATGGCGACAATGCTCACCAGCTCCAGGCTGCCGGCGAGGCCGTCGATACCGTCCATCAAGTTAAACGCATTCATTAGGCCGATGATGGCGACCACCGTTAGCGGTGGGCCCAGCCAACCGAGCTTCATCTCATAGCCAAAGATGTGTCCCAGCGTATGGATGTAAACACCGGTGCTGGCAATGACTGTCAAAATCGCAAGAGCCTGAATCAGCAGACGATCTCGCACGCTGAGGTCAAAGCGATCGTCCAGCGCGCCAAGCAAGGTAAGCAGCATGGCGGTATCGATCAGAATTTTCACAAACCAGTGAAAGTGGCCGTAAGCGGCAGCTCCCACGGTGATTCCCATAAAAATAGCGAGGCCACCAACCAACGGAACATCGCCAACGTGTTGCTTGCGCTGGTCGGGATGATCCATAAGGCCAAGCAAGAAGGCATACCGGCGCAGCATGAAAATGGCTAACGCTGAGGTACATGCGCCGACAAGACAATCAAAAATGACACGGGGCTCTAACATGGTATGTCTATCCCGTCGCGCTTGAAGGTCCCCAAGCCTGCGCGAACTCGTTGGTAAGTGGTGCAGACATCAGGCGATGGAATGCACGCTGATCTGCGCCTAGGAAGTCCAAGATCGATCGAGTTGCTGCTCTCTCCTGCATAGAGAACATCTCAGGTCGAAGAACAAGCCGGAATCTCTCGAGTGATAACAGGCAATGCATTAACGACCTGATTTGGAACCTATCACCTTTGGATATCAAATCGTGTTTTACCGAATCGATGTATTCAGCGCACGACCATCTAGTTGGAGATCGAGTCAATACGACATGAAATTATGAGTCTATTTTCTCTACATTGATGAATGATCTTCATGCGTCGAAAGATAGTGAGTGTGTCAAGTGAAATGCATTTGTAAGAGAATGTTCGCCAACACGGACGTGAGGTCTTAATTCAGTCATGTGAAGATCAACGAATGAGGGCATTGTTCGTTCGTTGGCTAGGCCTCGCCAACATCACATTCGTGCCACACTCGTGCCGAAACGAGATTGAAGTGGAAAGTCAGTGAGTTTGATTCACTGAATAATTGGTGTAAGCCGCAGAGCTGAGGACGCTGGCCGACGGCAGCAATTGGCTCAACACACGATTCCAGCGCGTAATGCCTGCTGGACCGACAAAGACGACATCGCCTGCCTTTATCCTGAATTGGTCGCCGAGTGCGAACGCTGAAGGTGAACGAGCATCCAGTTGAAAGACTTTCGCTGGAGCGTTCTCCAGATCATTCGCGCCACGAATGACATAAACCTCTTTACCGCTTGCTGTAAGCGGATTGAGACCGCCGACACGACCAAGCGCCTGGGTCAGCGAGAAAACGTCGGCAGTTCCGAAGTTGACCGCCATGGGACGTATGACCTCTCCCATCACGTACACCTCTCTGGTGTCGTTATAGGGGAGATACAGGCGATCTCCGTTCTTCAGGTAAATGTCGCCTGCGATGCCCTTGGCATCGTTCAAAGCAGCGAGATCCAGGTGGTAATCGTGTCCGTCACGACTCAAAATCAAGTCGGTAATATTGGCTTGATTGGTGTTGATGGTGGCTGTGCCGAGGGCTTCCCACAGGGTCAGCGGAACGGCAGTGATCGATTGCGGGTCGGTCTTTATGAACGCGCCTTGGATTAACACGTGCTGGCTGTTATAGCCGACCACGTTGACATCTACCTGAGGGTCTTTCACGAATGCCGCGAGCTTGCCGGTGATGGCTTGTCTCAGTTGTTCAATGGTCATTCCGCCAACTTTGACAGCACCAATATAGGGATAGAACAGCGTTCCGTCCGAGCGCACCAGGCGGCCGTTGGCTACGGTTTGTTGTTGTATGCCTGCTGGTGAAGTCAGCTCTGGATGATCCCAGACCGTAATGTAAAGCGTGTCGCCGGCGCCAATGCGATAGGGTTCGGGTTTGTACGTCAACAGTGCGTCGGGTATCGCTGCGCTCAGCGCTACAGGGTTGTTTGTCGTGAGTAGTTGGGGAGTAATCGTTACTAGCTGAACCTGGCTGCTATCCGTTGGCGTGCCGCGAACTAATCCTTTGTCCGACATGTATTGTCCCGGTGCCAATACGCAGCTTTGAAGCAGAAGCGAAGAACCCAAAACGATCAGTGTGGATGAAATTTTCACGGTCAGAGGGATCCTCTTCGAGAAGGTGTGCCACGAAAGTCGCAATTGACCAACACGCAGATGAATTGCCATCGAGTTCAGCTTTGTGAACTTAACCACCGAAATGGTGATCGGAAAAAAAGTTCTCGAATCCCTTCGTAAATAACTCAACCGCAATCAGTAAGAATGTATGTAAGCGGTATATCGAAAGGTGCTACTTGATGCCACATGTGGCGTGAACAGAGCATTACGCATTGTCGAAAAAATGAATCGCGGCGGCACATAATTTGCGACGAGAAGTGAAGATGTCTTCTCATACGTGAACTGCAAAGAAATGAGAAGAGATGAACGATCGCGATTTGTGTCTATCGAAATGCGAGTCGTGCTTTCATCGTGAACCGATATTCGATGGCGCAGCGAATCGGATAAATCGATGTCTGCGCAAAAATGTAAGCCATGGTGTACCGGTCGAACTGCTGCATTACATTTAAGTGTTGCGTTGGCATCGCGACTACGATCGCGAAAGTCTTTGCGTGTCGTTTGCAGCGCAGCTCAATGTGCAAGCCGCTGCGGCAATATCAGGACGTAAAATATTCGGGCAAACCGAAAACGATCGACAGCTTCAAGTATCTGTCGACGATGCCGCCGACTTGCGGCACATGCTGCGACGCATCTCAAGGCGATCGGGATGGCATGGTTTCCTGGTCCCATATAAATCATTTACTTACAACTTAACGTATTTGTTTTTGTATCTACCCGATACATCCTCCCAATGAATCTCAGGTGGCTGATGCTCGTCACTTGACGTCCACAACTTGGTCCGGTGCATCTCCTCATCAACCCTTCAGATTCACGCACTAAGAATCGAGGAGTTCGCTCGACGCACGCCTTGAGGGTGGACAAGGAGGATGAGCCGCCGGGATCGCTGGCCGCCTCGATCGTGCGTCGATACTTGATGCTTCAGGAAGGCGTCGCCCTGACTGACGAGGTGTGGCTGACATATGCCGGGCATATTCACTGTCTCGCTGGATCTCGAGTTGTACTGGGGCGTGCGTGATAGCCGCAGCTTCCGGGACTACGAGGCCAACCTGTATGGCGAACGCGATGCCATCCGCGGCATCCTTGATCTGTTCGTAGCTCATGACATCCATGCCACCTGGGCCACAATCGGCTTCCTGTTCTTCAAGGACATTGCCGAGTTGCGACAGCACCTGCCTGGCGTGCTGCCTGACTACCGTCGCCATCAACTTTCCTCCTATCGTTACATTGACGAACACACATGGGGTGACGATGACGTCTATCACTTCGCGCCGGACACGATCGAACTGATCCGTAGCAGCACCGGGCAGGAGATCGGCACACACACCTTTTCGCATTACTACTGCCTGGAAGAGGGGCAGACCATCGAGTCGTTTCGCGCAGACCTGCAGGCTGCGGTGGAGATCGCGAAGGTCAGAGGTATTCCCATCACTAGTTTGGTGTTCCCGCGTAATCAAGGGAACCAGGCCTATCTGCCTGTGCTCGACGAACTGGGTATCGCCTGCTACCGGGGTAACGAACGTGCGTCGTTCTATAAGCCGAGGAACAAGCGCGAACAGAGCTCACTCGTGCGCGGCATGCGCTTGCTGGACGCGTACATCAATCTCAGTGGTTACAACACCTACAGCCTGGAGGAATGTGTGCGAAGCCACCCATTCAACATTCCGGCCAGCCGATTCCTGCGTCCGTATTCGCGCTCACTCGCGTCGCTGGAAGGCCTGCGGCTGCATCGCATCAAGCGCGCCATGCATGACGCTGCAATCGGCAATAGGCTTTTCCATCTGTGGTGGCATCCACACAATTTCGGTGCCGACGTAAAGCACAATCTGGCCTTCCTGCAGAAGATTCTGGCCTATTACGATCAGCTCAATCGACGTTACGGAATGCAGTCGTGCAATATGAGCGAAATCGCGGCCATGCTGGAACGCATGCATGTCGGCTAGAACGCGGATTGTGTTGCTCGCCGGTGATGGGCTGTCCACACGAGTGATGTATCACGGCCTTCGAGAAGAATTCGACATCGTCGAAGTGTTGCTCGAGCGCAAACCGTCGGCGCTCAAAATGCTGCGACATCGTGCGCGTAAGCTCGGTGTGGCTCAGACACTGGGGCAATTGGGCTTTATCCTGTACAGCCGGCTGTTGGTTCACGCCTCGCGTTTTCGTATCGAACAGCTGCTGCATCATCACGGGCTATCGGAAGCGCCGGTTCCCGCGCACCTGATCACCCACATCGACAGCGCCAATAAGCGCGTGGTGGCGGCTCGTTTGCGTCAGCTCGCGCCTCAAGCGGTGGTGGTGAACGGCACACGCATCCTGTCGAAAAAACTGTTGTCCGCGCTGGATGCGCCTTTCATCAACACACACATGGGTATCACACCGACTTATCGTGGGGTGCATGGTGGCTATTGGGCGCTGACCAACGATGACCGCGCGCACTGCGGCGTCACCGTCCATCTGGTGGACGCGGGTGTCGACACTGGCGGCATTCTGTATCAGGCGCTGATCACGCCCGAAGCCGACGACAATTTCACCACTTACCCGATCCTGCAATTGGTGCAGGGGCTGCCATTGATGAAAGCCGCATTGCACGATGTCGCCGCTGGCCGTTTAACCCCGCGTATCAGCGAAGGGCCGTCGCGGCAGTGGTATCACCCCACCTTGTTCGGATACTGGAAAACGCGACTGCAACGCGGGGTCAAATGAGTGCGCTTTCTCGGCATGGTCGCCTTGGTTCGCTGTGTGGTGTTTCGACACGTTTTAGCGTTAAAACATGCGAGCGGCTGATTTCGGCCATCACTGAACTTGTCGCTGGTGCTGATCAATGGCTGGTAGCGCCATCCGCTTGCGCCAACTTATCCAGCCAACCACCAGTGACAATGTCGCTGCGACGAGTGGCGGCACGGCGTGCGCGTACTCGCCGTGGATGATGACGGTCGCGAGAGCGGCAAGCATGACAGTGCAGCCGAGCGCCGCGCCTGACAGGCGACTCGGCGCGCGGAAAAGCAGAATGGCAGCAGTGAGTTCCAGTGATCCGGTCACGAAATGGAACCAGCGCGGATACCCCCATTTCAGGTATTCCTCGTAGATAGATCCCGGGGCGAGGATGTTGGTGAGTGATCCCACGACGAAGAAAGCGGCAAGGGCGAAGGGTAAGATTTGGCGCCAGGGGAATTTAGACATTTGTTCGACCTTAGATGATGAGTTTGGTGCCGAGGAATGGTGTGACTGCCTGATCGACAAGCCGGATGATTTCCGACGAATGCCGCGGCTGGAAAAGGTGATCTGCGAGATCACTCTTTCCGAGAGTCACATCAATGGTTGATCCGCGGACTTACGCTGTAGCGGCCTTCTGGGCCGCCGCGAAAACATCGCGGGCAGACGTCGCGCCCGGGACGTGCTCCGTACCCTCGACTCCAAGATCCATCCAGCCTGAGTTGACGGCGTCAAACACCGCTTCGGCCGGTCCCGTCTGGCCCTTCGGAATGCCGAACTGCTCGAACGCCGCTGGCCACCCGGCTCGCGGAATAGCAAAAGCTTTGACGTCGACCTTCAAGACTTCGCCCAATTGGGTCGCTACGTCATCCGCGCTGACCATCGAACCGAGCTCGATGACCCGATGCTCCAACCATGCCGGTCCAGTCAGAAGCGCTGCGATTTCGGCACCGATATCCTGGGTCGCAGCCATGGTCGATTTCCGATCTGTCGGGTTGTAGTAGACGGGGAGCGTGCCACCCTGCGCAACATGTAAACCGTAGAGGAAGTTTTCGAAAAAACCGCCGGCGCGCACATAGGCGATCGGCAATTTCAGGCCGCGAAATCCTTGCTCCAGAAGCGACAGGGCCGTGATCATCCCCAGCCCGCTGGTTCTGTTCGCACCCATGGATGAGAGTGCGACCACTCGCGGCGGCGCTGCCTGGGCAAGCGCACCGACGTAGTTGGCAATCACAGTCTTCGCTTCTATGTAATTAGGCGAAGGCGCCCATTCAGCGGGCAACATGACAAACGCGCCTTCGACATCTCTAAGCGCCATCTCAATGGCTGCCGAATCATTCCAATCGCCGTCTACCAGCTGCACGCCTTCGTCGGCCCATTTCGCCGCCTTTTCACGATTTCGGACGAGCGCGCGTACTTCTTTGCCTTGCGCTAACAGATGTTTTGCCGTTGCGCCGCCAACTTTTCCCGTAATTCCCATGACTAAAAACATGAACGTTCTCCTGATCTTTAGGATTTTTGTATGTAAACGCCAACTAACAGGCGGCAATTCCTACCGATACGCTTTAGTTGGAGTAAGTGATTCCAAGCCATAGCCCCGCTCAATCGTGAGACGGCGAAGCCGCTCCAAGCGTGATCCGCCTGTATGCCGGAGCCAGTGACGAGCAAGCGCGCGGAAACAGATGGGGAGGTGAAGACTCCGTCAGCGGGAGACTTATGGCTTGGGGTAGGTCTACTATAGAGACCGCCTCCGCGTGACGTAAGGAGGCAGTTTTTAGTAACCAGCAGATCTCGAGGCATTTCGCATGAGCAACGCATTGAGCGCCATGGAAAGATTCAGCCGATATCCGTTGGGCGAGTCCCAGTCCGTCTGCTGCCCGGTGCGCGACGTGCTCGACCGTATCGGCGACAAATGGAGCATGCTCATGATCATGGCTCTCGCGACGCGACCGCACCGCTTCAGCGAGCTTCACCGCGCTGTCCATGACATTTCCAAGCGCATGCTCACTCAGACCCTGCGCGATCTGGAGCGCGACGGACTGATCACCCGGCATGTCTTTCCAACTAAGCCGCCGAGCGTTGAATATCGTCTGGCCCCGCTAGGTCAATCGCTGCTGGACCCCATGGCCGGCCTTATCGAATGGGCGGACCGTTGCTATGGCGATATCCATGCCGCACGCGCCCGCTTTGACGGTGCGTCCGGTGATGCTTCACGCCAATCTTTTCCTGCTCGATAGAAGGTGCTCCTGACGGCACCAACCGGCAACGGTGAGCAACTCAAACCGGCACGCTGTTCACTTCTATCAGTACCCGCTGCTCTCGCCGAACAAGGTGTTGCGGACGTGATCCCGCGTCAGCGTGCAGGCTGAATACCTTTGGCATGGGCACGTGGAAGCGGTGCCAAACGGGCTAAAATCGTTCCTATGCAACCCGCCCCCTCGCAGGCCTTCGATGGCAAGGCCTTTGTCAGCACACTTTCCACATCGCCCGGCGTCTATCGTTATTTCGACGAGGCCGGCGAATTGCTCTATGTGGGCAAGGCGAGCAGTTTAAAAAAACGCGTTGGCAGCTATTTCCTGAAACCAAGGATGGAGCCGCGCATCGCCGCGATGGTGGCGCAGATCGCGCGCTGCGAGATCACGGTCACGCGCACCGAGGCCGAGGCGCTGCTGCTCGAATCCCAGCTGATCAAGGCGCTCAAGCCGCGCTACAACATTCTGCTGCGCGACGACAAAAGCTATCCGTATATCTATCTCTCCGGTAGCGAGGAGTATCCACGGCTGGCCTTTCATCGTGGCGCGCGCAACCAAGCGGGCCGTTACTTCGGGCCGTTCCCCAGCGCCTTCGCCGTTCGCGAAAGCCTCAATCTGATGCAGAAGCTGTTCAAAGTGCGGCAATGCGAAGACAGCTACTTCCGAAATCGCTCAAGGCCGTGCCTGCAGTACCAGATTGGCCGCTGCACAGGACCATGCGTCGGGCTTATCAGCCCGGAGGACTACCGCAATGACGTGCGCCACGCGGAGATGTTTTTGGAAGGGCGCAGCAGCGCGGTGATCGACGAGTTGGCCGGATCGATGGAGCAGGCGAGCGCCGCGCTGAATTTCGAACGTGCCGCGGCGTTGCGCGATCAAGTGGCCGCGCTGCGCAAACTGCATGCACAGAACCATGTGCAAGGTGCCACGGCGGATATGGACGTGATCGCATGCCGCATCGAATCGGGTATCGCCTGCGTAAGCGTGCTGTTCTTTCGCAACGGTGTCAGTTTAGGCACGCGTGATTTCTATCCGCGCTTGCCGCTGGATGCCGAACCGGCCGATGTGCTGGCGCAGTTCATCGCCCAGTACTACCTGGATCGGCCAATACCGCGCGAGATCATTCTCGGTGAGGCGATTGCGGACGAGCAGATCCTCGGCGAGGTGCTGGCCCAGCAATGCGGCCATGCCGTTGAGATCAAGACACGCGTACGCGGCGACCGCGCGCAGTTCCTGCAGATGGCCGAGCGCAATGCGCAGGCTTCGCTCACGTCGCGTATCGCCAGTCGCCAGACGTTGGGCACGCGGTTCGAGGATCTGCAGAATCTGCTGGGTTTGGACGAATCGCCGCGTCGCATCGAATGCTTCGATATCAGTCACACGCGCGGCGAAGCGACCGTCGCCTCCTGCGTTGTGTTCGGTCCGGAAGGGGCGGAAAAATCCCACTATCGCCGCTTCAACATCGCCGGTATCACCCCCGGCGACGACTACGCGGCCATGCATCAAGCATTGACTCGACGCTTTCGCAAAGTGGCGGAAGGCGAGGGCGTGCGGCCGGACATTCTGCTCATTGACGGCGGCAGCGGGCAGGTGGCGCAGGCGCTCGATGTGTTGCGAGAGCTCGGGATCACCGGCATCGAAGTCGTCGGTGTCGCCAAAGGACCGGGTCGGCGCGCCGGCGAGGAGACCTTGGTACTGGCCGGATCGGGCCGCGAGATTCACCCCGGCCCGACATCGCCGGCCTTACATCTGGTGGCCGCGGTGCGCGACGAATCGCATCGCTTTGCCATCAGCGGACATCGCAAACGGCGCGAAAAGGCCCGCGAACGCAGCATCCTGGAGGATGTGCAGGGCGTGGGCGCACGCCGCCGCACGGCCTTGCTCAAGGCGTTCGGTGGATTAGCCGGCGTCGAAGCGGCGGGTGTCGAGGAACTGATGCAGGTGAAGGGGATTGATCGGGGCCTGGCCGAACGCATCTATGACGCACTACATGCCTGATCTGGCTCACTGGATCGGACCTACTCGTGCGACACTGAACAAAACGGAAGAGATCGATGCGCATCAATTTGCCGACATGGCTAACGCTGTTCCGCGTGGCGCTCCTGCCGGTGATGGTGCTGGTGTTCTATCTCCCGTTTCGGGGGCACAACATCACGGCGGCCATCGTGTTTGCCCTGGCTGGCGTCACCGATTGGCTTGACGGCTATCTCGCCCGCCGGCTCAACCTCACCTCCAAGTTCGGCGCGTTTCTTGATCCCGTCGCCGACAAGCTGATGGTGGCGGTGACGCTGTTCATGCTGGTGGCGTCGCACCGCGGCGATTGGTCCGGCATCGTGATGGCGATTACCGCAGCAATCATCGTCGGGCGTGAAATTAGCATTTCCGCGCTGCGCGAATGGATGGCCGAGATCGGTTTGCGGGCTACCGTCCGAGTGGCCTTCATCGGCAAATTGAAAACGGTGATGCAGATGGTGGCCCTGGTTGTGTTGATCCTTCAGCACGAAAAGGATGCAGAGGCCCTGCGGCTGTATCACATCGGCGAAGGGCTGCTGGTGATCGCCGGCGTGCTCACCATCTGGTCGGGTTTGTATTACCTGCGTGCCGCATGGCCGGCCTTGCAGGGTGACGAATCCGGCCTCATGCCCGAGCGGGATCCTCGTTCTTCGCAGCCCGCGCCATCCATCACGCCTCCCGGTGACCGAAACGCTTGACGAGGCGGTTTCACACGTTAAAATGCGCGGCTCCGATGCGGGAATAGCTCAGTTGGTAGAGCACGACCTTGCCAAGGTCGGGGTCGCGAGTTCGAGTCTCGTTTCCCGCTCCAGTTTTCAGATAAGGCCCCGCGCGCGAGCCCGGGGCCTTATCGTATAAAGTGCTTCAAGAATATGCGGCAAGTTGCTTGAATCACTGAAAAAAAGTAGTCACGGCTATTCACATCTAAACCGATTCTGCTATAGTTGCACGCTCCGATGCGGGAATAGCTCAGTTGGTAGAGCACGACCTTGCCAAGGTCGGGGTCGCGAGTTCGAGTCTCGTTTCCCGCTCCAGTTTCATGCGAAGCCTCGGACCACCGGGGTTTTGTTTTTTAGGGGAATCCCGATCCGGTAAGATCGTGAATCCTAGCAATGGCCGGGTGGCAGAGTGGTCATGCAGCGGCCTGCAAAGCCGTGTACGCCGGTTCGATTCCGACCTCGGCCTCCATTGCAAACAAAGACTTAGCGCCCTTGTGGCGCTTTTTCTTTGTGCGATTTCAGAAGAGGATTGAATAAACGACACTTGAATCGTGAGGCTGTCATCCCTTCCCATCCCCATATGCAAAAAAAGCATACATGGCGTCGGCGCGGCCTACGGTCCAGGCGTTGGGTTTGCGATTACTCGCGTGCACACAATGGCCGCCGCCTGAGCAAAGTGGAGTGCATAGGGAATCGTAATGACAATATCGATTTGTTCGCTTATGTAAGCGTGGCCGTCGATCGTGATGCCAAGGGAAGGTCACGCGAGGCCATTCTAAACAACCAGCGCAATCCTAAGTTGTATTTGCAGGAACATCGGGTCAGCAGGATGATCCACGCGACGTCAGCACGCGATACCTTGACTTGTTCGCCTGAAGAAAAGTCTGGCTTTTCGTAGAGATTGCGCAACGTCAGCACGGCCAGGCCGATGGCCCACAGGCAGAAGCGACGTATCCCCGCTTGTTTGGCTGGGATCAGCAACGTGTATTCAAGTGCATGACGCAAGTGCAAATGTGCAATACCAATTAATTCGGACAATGCGTCGGTATAATTGGCCCCTTGTTCGCCGGCACGAAGCCCCGCCAACTGTAGACCGTGGCGAGTGAAGACGTCTTGCGGTAACCAGCAAGCGCCGCGGTGGCGATCCTCCCATTGATCCTTGAGGATGTTGGTCATTTGCAGACCTTGCCCGAAGGAGACAGCCAGGCGCGTCATGGTCTGACGATGTAGGCCAAGAGTCGGTTCGAAGTCGATGAATAACTCGGTCAGCATTTCACCGACAACGCCGGCGACGCAATAGCAATAGCGATCCAGGTCGTGCAGCGTATCCAAACCATGCAGTCCCGCACTGCGTTGAAAATCGTGCATGCCGCGCGACATGATTTTCAGACAATTCACGATCGCCGCTTGCTGGACAGGCGCCAGGGATCGAGTCACCTGAAGCACCAGCGGCAGTCGCTGCAAAAGGTCGCGTTCTGCTTCCAGTGTTTCTCTCGAAAGAAGCGATGCTACTTCGTCGGCGAAGCCTCGTGCATGGATGTTGCCGGTGACTGCATCAAGGAAGGCATCTTCATAGTGGTGTTTCTCTTCCGCCGAAAGCGCGGGCTCGTCCTCAATGGTGTCGGCAACACGACAGAGCAGGTAGGCATTGGCAACGGCGCGATGCAACTGCGGCGGAAGTTGCGGGATCGTCAGCGCGAAAGTTCTGGATACCTGAGGCAGGATCGCATCCTGGTAGGCGTTGGCGGCATCTAGCGCGATCGCGGTGGCATCTTGAAGTGGAATCATGTATGAGCCTCGACCTACCTGATAGGGATCGTGTTAAGAGTTTGAAAACGCGGAAGGCGTCCGCTACGGAAGAAGCGATCTGAAGAGCGGTTTGTCAGGCAGCGCATGACGGTTTGGTGTGAGCCTCCTGTCCGGGGCGATGCTTAAATCCATCGGGCGGATGGTTAAAAAGTAATGCCAAGCAACGCCATCGTTTCACCACGATTGGGCTCTTCGAAGCTGCCATTGGAGATGTGGCGGATACCGAACATCCAATGCTTGGCTTGCCAACCCAACGTACTGGCAAACTCATAGCTGCTGCTCAGTGCCTGGGTGCGTCCAGTGTGAAGCAGCGGCTGGAAGCTGAAAAAGAATGGGTGATACCACGCGTTGGTTTGCCCGTAGTGGAACCGAGCACCACCGGCAAGCAGCCAGATAGAGTCGCGCGCACTCGGGCGGGCATCGCGATAGCGCGCCGAGTCGCGACCATCGATCCAGCCAACCGTGATATCCGGCGCCCAACTAAAGTTGCTGCTGCCGAAGTAATGCTCTTCAAATACGATCTCCCCAAACGCTACCGGAGTGCTGTAGCTGTCCATGTAACTGACACCACCTTCAAGGGAAAACTGCGCAGCCATCGCGGGCAGTACAGGTAAGCCAAGCAACGCGAGCATCGTCACAACGCGGCAGAATCGCTGGAAGAAACGCATAGGTAATACCTCCGGAGATTTGCAATGTGGTTTGCCCTGCTTTAGTCAACATCGGCCATGACTCAGTGACCGGCCGCCGCCGCATCGGCCTTGGCCGAGAAAGGCGGTTTGGCCAGCCAGATCACCAATACCAAGGACAGGAAGATCCAGCCCAACGCGTGAAACAGTTCGTTGAACGCGATCTGATAACCCTGCTGGACGATCATCCCGTCGATCACACCGGCTCCGACTTGCGCATCGCCTTGACCGAGCTGGTTCATGGCCATCTGTGCGGTCGGGTTGTACGCGGTAATCTGTTCGGCCAGTTGTGCGTGATGCAGCACCGCGCGGCGGTCCCACATGAAGGTGGTCAGTGAAGCGGCAAAGCTACCACCCAGCGTGCGCAGAAAGGTCGCAAGGCCACCGCCAGAAGCGATCTCGCTTTGCTTGAGGTCAGATAGCAGGATGACCGTGACGGGCATGAAGAACAGTGCTACGCCAAGACCCATCAGCAGTTGCATCATGGCGACATGGAAGAAGTCGATCTGTAGATAGAAGCCTGAGCGCAGAAAACACGTCACGCCCATGACGATGAACGCCGCAGTCGCGATGAGGCGCAGGTCAAAGCGCATCGCGTAACGGCCCACCACGAAAGTCAGTAACACGGGAATCACACCCAGTGGTGACGCAGCAAAGCCGGCCCAGGTCGCGGTGTAGCCCAGGTTGCGTTGCAGCCACTGGGGCAAAAGCAAGTTAATGGCGAAGTAGGCTGAGAAGGAAAGGATCAACGCTAACGTGCCAAACTTGAAGTTGCGGTGGCGAAACAGCTTCAGATCGACAATCGGATCCTTGTCGGTCAGCTCCCAGATCAGGAAGATGATGACGCTGATGGCGGAGATGAGGCTGGTGATAATGATGAAGGTGGAGTTGAACCAGTCGTCGTCATTACCCTTGTCGAGAACAACCTGCAGTGCACCGACACCAATGATCAGCGTGATCAGACCGACATAATCGATCTTCGGCCGCTCGGTCTTTTCCACGCGCCCTTTCATCTGATTGGCGACAACCATGCTGGCAAAAATGCCGACCGGCACGTTGATGAAGAAGATCCACGGCCAGGAATAGTTGTCGGTAATCCAACCGCCGAGTATGGGACCGGCGATCGGCGCCACCACGGCCACCATCGACATCAGCGAGAGCGCCAGACCCCGCTTGGCGGGCGGATAGATGCCGATCAGTAAGCTCTGGGTGATCGGAAATAATGGGCCCGCCACGGCACCTTGAAGTGCGCGAAACACAATGAGCATGCTCATGCTCTGCGAGATGCCGCACAGGAACGAGGCCAACACGAATAGCAGGGTGCACCAGACGAACAACTGCACCTCGCCGAAGCGGCGACTCAGAAAACCAGTCAACGGCAGTGCAATGGCTTGGCTGACCGCAAACGAAGTGATGACCCACGTGCTCTGATCACTACTGACGCCGAGGTTACCGGCGATGGTCGGCAACGACACGTTCGCGATCGTGGAATCTAACGCTTGCATGAAGATGGCCAGCGATAAGCCGATCGTGCTCAGCGGCAGATTGGGGGGGCGAAATGAAGTGCTCATCACGTCTCTTTAAAACATCGGTTTTGATGGCTTCGCCTGTCGGGCGCGAAGAGCAGAAGGGTGAAGGCAGCGGGGAAGGTCGCTGCGCTTCCTACTCTTCGCGCCGACAGGGAAGTGCAAACGCTCATTTCGACGTCGCTTCGCCCGCCATGTTCGCGTGAATGATCTGCGCGATCTGCTCGTCGGCCTTGACCATTTCCTGCTGGAAGATGTTGGTGCTGAAGCGCGCTTCGGTACGCGGTGTCTGCGACAGTGCCGGGCCGTTCTGGTCGTGCAGGTTCACCTCGGTGTCGAGCGACATGCCGATACGCAGCGGGTATTTGTCGAGCTGCGACGGATCGGTGAACACGACACGCGCCGGAATGCGCTGCACGATCTTGATCCAGTTGCCGGTGGCGTTCTGCGCCGGCAGCAGCGAGAAAGCGCTACCCGTGCCCACGCCCAGGCTTTCCACCTGGCCCTTGTACTTCACCGAGCTGCCGTAAACGTCGGAGGAAATTTCCACCGGCTGGCCGATGCGCATATGCGTGAGCTGCGTTTCCTTGAAGTTGGCATCCACCCACACCTCGTGCAACGGCACGACCGCCATCAAGGCGGCGCCTGGCTGCACGCGTTGCCCCACCTGCACGGTGCGCTTGGCAACGTAGCCGGTGACCGGAGCGATCATCGTGGTGCGCACATCGTCAAGATAAGCGGCGCGATATTGCGCGGCGGCCGCTTTCACGTCGGGGTGCGAGGCAACGATGGTGTCGTCCACCAGCACCTTGTTCGT
>JAATFF010000119.1 GCA_015655335.1 Lysobacterales bacterium
AAAGAGCCGGCCATTTTCGACGGACGTAACCTTTACGAGCCCGAGACTGTCGAGGAGGCCGGGCTGGCGTACTACGGTATAGGCCGTGGGCGCAGTGTTTGGCGGCCTGGATAATTATGGCCATTGACGAACAACGCTTGACGGAACTGGAAGTACGCCTGGCATTCATTGATGATGCCGTGCAGGCACTTATCGCGGCAGACGCCGGCCAATCCATGCGCATTGCTACACTCGAGCGCATGGTTCGCGATTTGCGCAGCGAACTGGCATCCGTGCGGACGGGCCAAGGGAACGATCCGCATAGCGAGCCACCACCACCGCATTACTAAACGCAACAAGCAATTCGGATTTCGATCATGGTCGATTCACTGCGAGATCAACTGCTCAAGAGCGGCATCGTCAAACAGCTCAAGGACGATAAACGACAGCAGCAACCAGCAACCAAACCCAGTGCGTTTCAGGGCAAAGGCAAACCGCAGCACAAGCCGCGACCTGCCCGTAGCCAGGAAGAGATCGACTTGGCAAAGGCCTACGCCATTCGTGCGCAAACCGAGGCCAACGAGCGCAAGCGTGCAGAGAGAGAGGCCGCCGAGCAGGCGCGCCTAAAGCGTGAGCGCAAGGCGAGAGTGCAGCAATTGCTTGAAGGCCATGCGCTGAACAAAGCCGACGTCGATCAGGTTCGCCATTTCGAGTATGGCGGCAAGATCCGCCGAGTGTACGTGGATGCCTCGCAACTGGCCGACCTCAATGCAGGCAAGTTGGGCATCGTGCAGCATGGAGGGCGCTATCTGCTGGTGACTCAGCTCATCGCAGAGCAGGTGCGCGCGATGGATGCCCATTTGCTGGTGCTGCTGGTAGACCCCTCTGCTGGGGGCGTCGGCGAAGACGGCGTGCCCGATGACTTGATGTGGTGATCGCTAACGCGAAGGTGCTTCGGGACACCTTCGCGATGAGTCGATTAGTCATCAATCGCCAGACGGGAAATCGAATCCGCTCTGCTTCAATGCCGGATGATCCCAGCCATTTTTCGGCGTGAAGCGTTCGCCGTAACGTTTGGCGAGCGTCTCAAGCTTCTGGCGAATGTTCTCGGCACCTTCGCTGCGCACGTACTGAATGGGGCCGCCGCGAAAGGGGGCAAAGCCCGTGCCGAAGATCACGCCCGCATCCAGCAGATCGGCATCGTCCACGACGTTGTCGCCCAGGCAGGCCACCGCCTCGTTCACCATCGACAGAATCATGCGGTCTTGTAGATCGGGCGGCAGCGTGTAGTCGGGATCGACTTCGGGTTTCTGCGGCTTGCCATCCTTCCAGGTATATAGGCCCTGGCCATCTTTCTTGCCGCGCTTGCCTGCATCGAGCTTGTCCTCGAGACCCGGCGGAAGCTCCAGTTCCAGAAAGGGTGCTAGCTCCTTACCCACCGAAGCGCAAACATCCAATCCGACCGTATCGGCAAGTTCGATAGGGCCCATCGGCATGCCGAAGTGCGTGGCCTGCTTGTCCAGCACGGGACCGGGTACACCTTCGTTGTAAAGGCGAAGCGCTTCGAGCAAATAGGGCATCAAGATGCGATTAACCAGAAAACCCGGTGTGCCCTTGACGGCAACCGGCAACTTGCCGATGGCTTTGCAGAATGCCAATGCTCGTTTTTCGATGGCCGGATCGAGTTGGTCGTGACGTACCACTTCGACCAGCGGCATCTGCGCCACTGGATTGAAAAAGTGCAAGCCGAGGAAACGCTGCGGTGCTTTCAATCCCTTGCGCAGCTCGTCAAGCGGAATCGAGGACGTATTGCTGGCCAGGATTTCGTTGCTGCGAAATTGCGGCTCGATGGTGGCGTACAGCGATTTTTTTGCTTCTGCATTCTCGAAGATCGCTTCGATCGCCAGGTCGGCGTCGGCGATACCGGTGCCTTCCACATCCGCACGCAAGCGGCGTAGCGCTGCTTCCGCTTTGTCGGGTGTCTTGAGTTTTTTCTCATACAGCGCACGAGCGCGATCCAGCGCGGGCTGAATGAATTTCATCTCGCGATCTTGCAACGTGACGTCGAAACCCTTGAGCGCGGCCCAAGCGGCGATGTCGCCACCCATGACACCCGCGCCTACGACATGCACGCGGCGAATGTCGGGATCCACGCCACCGCCCTGGCTTTTCAGGCGTTCCTGCAGGAAGAAGATGCGAATGAGGTTGTGCGCGGTGGGTGTTTGCGCAAGCTTGGATACGGAACGCGCTTCCAGCTTCAGTCGCTGCTGAATGCTGCTACCGCCGCGCTTCCACACGTCGATCAGGGCGAAAGGAGCGGGGTAGTGCTCCTTGCGCACCTTCGCGGCAGTCTGCTTGATCACCATGGGCGCAAGAATTTGTCGTGCAAGCCAGGTATTGGTGACCCACGCGGTGGCGCGTTGCCCGAAAGGACGTGCATGCGGATGGCGCAACAAAGCGCGCGCTTCCGGTAGAAGTTCATCCGGGCGTGCCAGACGGTCGACCACGCCCAGGCTCTTGGCGCGGCGCGCCGACAGGGCCTTTCCGGTCAGCATCACCGGAAGCGCCTCAGGTGCGCCAATCAGGCGTGGCAGGCGAGCGGAGCCGCCCCAGCCTGGGTGGATACCTAGCATGACCTCGGGCAGGCCAATCCGTGTCTTGTCGTCATCGGCGGCAATACGCTGACGGCAGGCCAGGATCAGCTCCGTACCGCCCCCCATACAGGCTCCGTGTACGGCGGCTACGGTTGGGCAGGGCAGGCGCGCCAGGGATTCGTAGACCCGCTGGCCGTTCTCGATGTTCTCCTGCACCGAACCGCGCTTGGCGTACTCGACAAACTCCTTGATGTCGGCGCCTACGGCGAACCCATTGGGCTTGGCCGAATGGATGATGACGCCGGCAGGTTTTTCGATAGCCAGGCGCTCGACGATCTGACCCAGTTCGTCCAGAACCTCGCGGGAAATGGCGTTGACGCTGCTGTTGGCACGGTCGAGGGTGAGGGTGACGATGCCGCTGTCGTCCAGGCTCGTTTTCCAGTGATTGAAACGCAATCCTTCGAACATGGGGATAGGGGTATGGCCGAGAGACCTTCACCATACCGTCCCTCCGCCATGATTGCGAGACGCCCAAGGCCGGCGCGGGCTCCTATGACGCAATGCCGCAACCGAGGGTGTCGCATGCGTCACGTCACGGGGGTTCGGCTATTGCGCTTCGCGCGCGAGCGCGTAACGCTAGACGCCACAACTTTCCCTTTGGGCGTTATGACTTCCCTGTTGGCTCCTGCGCCGCTTGCCGGCAGCGAGATCTACGAGCGCATCCTGACGGCGCCCGGTGGATTGGTCGTGCTTGAACATACCGATACCGAGGCATTGATCGAGCAGTTCCGATCCATCGCTCGGCATAACGGCCAGTCCGTCTATGTCTGGCAGCCTGAAGTGGGCATGGGCAATCTGCGTGAGGCGCATGCACACATACCGGGTTCGCAACGCCTTGGTAACGCGTTGCGCTACATCCAGCAGAGCATTCATTTTGGCGTCTATCTACTTACGCGATTTCCTTTGCCGATGTCTGCCATGGACAGTGCTTTATTGCGGCAGTTAGCACGTGCTCCGGCTGGGCATGTACGCCGAGTCGTCTTGCTGGATGCGATGCCCACATTGACGGCCAGCTTGGACGACGTGGCTGTTCGTCTCAGCGGCATGGCGCCAGCTGAGCAGCGCCCACGGCTGCGCGATGGGCGCTGGCTGTTGTGACGGCCGAGACGTTTCAAGGCGGTGTCTTGTTGGTTGCGTCTCAGCGTGACCTGCGTCGCGAGCTGTTCGATGTGCTTGATGGCGCCGGGCATCCTCCGATTCATTCCGCGCGCGATACCACGCACGCAGCCATTCTGTTAGAGGGACGTGAACCGCTGGCACTCATCGTGGTGGCTTTCGATGGCGACGGGCGCTCAAGTCTTACATTGTGCGAACAATTGCGGCTGCTATCGCCTTGCGCGGATGCGCCCATCATTGCCGTGCTGGTCGATGATGCGACGATCAAGCCCACGCAACTGCCTGCCGTGGTCGGTGGTTGGCTCTATGCATCGCAAGTCGGCACCGAGCTCATCGCCCGTTGGCAGCAACTGCGAGGCGGCGATACGGCAGTAGTTGCGGAAAAACCATTGAAAGTAACCATTGCGCCGTCGCCCGCACAGCCTACTAGCGGTGACTATCGTTTTGTTTTCGAGGAAGGCGATGGCGATTGGCTTATCGTCGATCCGCAGGCCGAGCAAGTGGTGGAGGCAAGTCCTGCCTACATGCGGCACAGTGGCCTGGCCAATAGCGTATTGACCGGTTTGACGCTGCGCGAAGTTCTGTCCTTCGAAAGCGTGAGCATGGAGAAAGCGTTCGGCGATTGCGACCGGCGTTGGCTCGCATGCCAGCGCAAATCGATTCGAGGCCATGACACCGGCGAAGCGAGCGTGCGTCGCGTGCGCCAGAGCGGTCGCGAGTTGATCGCGCTTCAGTTCCGCAGTGATCGTGCCGGTGTGCGTCCCGCGGTTGCGTTGACATTGTTGGCTCGTTTGTTCAGCGGCAGCCACGATGATGCGGGAGTGATAGACGCCGCTCAGCTGCTGCTTGAAGAGATGGGGCTGGATTACCTTGCGGTATGGTCGGCGCGCCCGGAAGAAAGCAGCGTGCCCGCACAGATCGTGCAGCGCTGGCGCGGCGAAGAACAAACGTGGCCGGGACCGCAGTTGCAAAGCTCGCTACGGCTCGTGTTGGGTGGACGCACTCTGATGCATCCGCACGATGCGCGACGACTTGCCGATGTCGATCCTCTGATCGGTCAGCTCGGGTTGCGTGGATTCGTCGGTCTTCCGCTTCTCGACGAACGACGCAGCGTATTGGGTGCCTTGCTCGCCGGCAGTCGCAATCCCTTCGGAGAGCCCGAAATTGTAGAGCCGGTACTGCATTGCGCGGCGGCCCATTTCGCGCACATGCTCGAGCTGCGTCGCACGCGTGAGCAAGGGCGTGCGGAAGGTTTGCTGGATGCGCTTACCGGCTTGCCCAACCGCCTGCTGTTCAACGATCGCCTCGATACCATCATTCGGGAGGCGAACAGGACGGGCGAATGTTTCGCCGTGCTGTTCGTCGATCTCGACCGTTTCAAATTCATCAACGACACACTGGGTCACGCGGTGGGTGATCAAGTGTTGGTGGCCGTTACACAACGTCTGCGCAGCAGTGTGCGTGCTTCCGATACCGTAGCGCGCTATGCGGGTGATGAATTTACCATCGTGCTAAGACACATCGTGAAGACCGACGACGTGTTGCGTGTTGCCGAAAAAATAGTGCAACTGATGGATGTGCCGCTGCATCTGGACGACGGTCCGGAATTGCAGGTGACAGCGTCCATCGGCATCAGCTTTTTCCCCGAAGACGCGCCGGATGCGGAAACGCTCCTCAAGCACGCGGACGAGGCGATGTACGCGGCCAAGAGCATGGGTCGCAACAACTATCGCGTCTACGACGTCAGCCCCGCGCAAGAACAGCAGAACGCTGCATTGAAGGCACGACTTCGTCACGCCGAGGGCAACGGCGAGCTGCGTGTCTTCTATCAACCGCAGATTCACGCGGAGACCGAGGACATTGTCGGCATGGAGGCGTTGTTGCGTTGGGAACACCCCGAGCTCGGCAACATCGGTCCCGGTTTTTTCATTCCGCTAGCAGAAGAAACGGGGCTTATTGTTTCGATTGGAGAATGGGTGCTGCGCACGGCATGCAAACAAGCCAAAGCCTGGGAAGATCGTTTTGGCTTGCGCCTGCGACTAGGCGTCAATCTTTCTGCTGTGCAATTGATGCAACCGGACCTTTCGCAATTGGTGGCGACCGTGCTGGAAGAAACCGGACTCGAACCAGGGCTGTTGGAGCTGGAAGTAACCGAAAGCATCAGCATCAAAGCGGCCCCCAATCTCATGGAGAACATGCAGAGGCTGCATCGCCAGGGTTGCCATATCGCCATCGACGATTTCGGTACCGGCGCCGCTTCACTGGATTACCTGCGCAAGCTGCCCGCAGATCGCATCAAAATCGACCAGAGCTTTGTGCGCAACATCGGCGTTGATCCCGACGACGAAGCGATCGTGCGCGCGACTATCGAAATGGCGCATCGATTGAAGCGCGGCGTGGTGGCCGAGGGTGTGGAGATCGAACAGCACTTGCAGTTCTTGCGGGCCAATCACTGCGATGAGCTGCAAGGCTATCTGTTCTGCCGCCCTTTGCCACAGGGCAGTTTCGAACGTTTGCTGTCCGAGCGTGAGCGTCTGCTGTCCGGCGTCCAGGACAAGCTGCCTGCTTGAGCTGTCTTTGGGCGTCCCTATCTTAGAATGGCTCGGTTGATCCATGGCCTGCGCTGAACTTGCTGGCGCAGTACAGGTCTGAGCAGATCACCCATCCGATGGACGGCATCCCGGTATGGCCCAGTGACGAAGGAGACGGCCCGGATGGGCGATAACGAACTCGATAGTGCGCTGGTTGAGCGTGTACAAAATGGGGATAAGCGTGCTTTCGATTTGCTGGTGCGGAAGTATCAGCACAAAGTCATCGGCCTCATTTCCCGCTATGTGCACAACTACGCCGAGTGCGAAGATGTGGCTCAGGAGGCCTTTGTCAGAGCCTGGCGGGCCATTGGTTCTTTCCGGGGCGAAAGTGCTTTCTATACTTGGATGTACAAAATTGCCGTGAATACGGCCAAAAACCACCTCGTGGCCATGGGGCGGCGCCCTCCGATGGACGATATTGCGATCGAAGATGCCGTTTTCGTGCCCGGCGCCGACCGCATGCACGAAAGCGCCACCCCCGAGCGCGAGTTAATGCGTCAAGAAATTGAACAAACCGTATTTGCCACTGTCCAAGCATTGCCCGAGGAGCTGCGGACTGCTATCACACTGCGTGAAGTAGAAGGCCTCAGCTATGAAGAGATCGCCGAGACCATGGGCTGCCCGATCGGTACGGTGCGTTCGCGCATCTTCAGGGCACGTGAGGCGATCGATGAAAAGCTGCGGCCACTGCTTTCAGACCGCGAGGATCGGATGTCATGACTGAAGCCAATATGGAAACTCTCTCTGCAGCGATGGACGGCGAGCTGTCGAAGGAGGAATTGCGCTTTTTGCTGCGAAGACTCGATCACGATGCTTCGCTGCTGCAGGTTTGGAGTCGCTATCACGTTGCGGGCGACGGGCTGCGCCGTCAGTTGCCGGCCGTGACCGGTTCCCACTTTGCCACGCGCGTGATGCAGCTCATCGAAGACGACCTGTCCGCCTCCCAGACCAACCCGAAGCATCGCGACTGGCTGCGCCTGTCCGTGGGCGGGGCGATTGCCGCCAGCGTTGCTGTGGCCGCGCTGATGATTTCGCAGCCGACGGCCGATTCTCGGCACCCCGCGCCGCTTACGGCCAGTGTGGGGTCTCACAGCGATCCTGGATCTTCCGCCCCGGCCGTTGCTACCGAGGCACGCTCCAGCACCATGCTGGCAGCGCTGCCGCCCTCGTTAAGTGCCTACTCGGCCTCCGGACTGAGTCAGCGCGCTTCCGTAACGCTGGGTGATCCCTCCGATAATCCGTTGTTCCAGCGCTATCCGAACAGCCAGCGTTATTCCATCAACGGCTATAAGACGCTGAACAATCACGATGGCAGTTATCTGCTGCTGATCGATACGCCGCAGGCCAACGCCGCGTCGCGAAATCCGACCTATCAGGGAGCAGCGGGGCGCTAAATCCCGCCGCTCTCGGCACTGGCCGGGAGCATTCAATTTTCTTGATTGCGCCTCCTCCGTCCTACCCTACGAGCCATGGAGTGGAGTGGGGCGCCCGAACTGAGGAGGAACCATGAGTCACCCCCGTCTCGTCAACGGCTTTATGCGCTGCGCGCTCGTCATGGGTCTTGCAGGCCCCGGCATGGTGCTGGCCCAAGCCACCCCGGCTGTTGCCACCTTGCCGGATTTCACCGGCATCGTGCAGAAGAATGCCCCTTCCGTCGTGCATGTCGAGGCCAAATACACCGGTCGCCGCCCGAACGGCTCCGGTGCGATGCCGATGCAAGGGCCGAACGCCGACCAGATGGAAATTTTTCGGCGTTTCTTCGGCATGCCGATGATGCCGTCGCCGGAAGAACAGGCGCATACGTCGCTGGGCTCCGGCTTCATCATCTCCAACGACGGTTACATCCTTACCAACAATCATGTGGTCGATCATGCCGACACGGTGACTGTCCGGCTGCAAGATCGCCGCACGTTGACGGCAAAAGTGGTCGGCACGGACCCGACATACGATATCGCGCTGCTGAAGGTTGATGCTGGCGGAAACCTGCCGGCCGTCGCTGTGGGCGATTCGCGCATGCTCAAACCGGGACAGTGGGTTTTGGCCATCGGTTCGCCGTTTGGATTCGACTACACCGTGACGCAAGGCATTGTCAGCGCTGTGGGACGCAACCTCGGCTCGCAGGATCAATCCGATACTCCCTTCATCCAGACCGACGTGCCGATCAATCGTGGCAATTCCGGCGGTCCGCTGTTCAACCTGCAGGGCCAAGTAGTCGGCATCAACTCTCAGATTTATTCGGACACGGGCGGCTACCAAGGTGTAGCGTTCTCGATTCCGATCGATATAGCCATGAACGTGGTCGATCAGCTCAAGACCAAGGGCTACGTCACCCGTGGCGAGCTGGGTGTGATGATCAGGCCCGTCGATGAGGATGTGGTCAAAGCACTCAAGCTGGATAGCGCGAAAGGAGCGATTGTTGTCAGCGTATCGCCGAACAGCGCGGCGCAGAAAGCCGGCCTGCAGTCGGGTGACATTATTCTTGCCTTCGATGGTCACTCGATCGAGCAGGGGGCCGACCTACCTCCGCTGGTCGCGATGACCAAGCCTGGAACGACGGTGCCCGTACAAGTCCTGCGTGACGGCCATAGCAAAACAGTCGAAGTCACTATTGGCACCATGCCTCGGGATAACAACGCCCGTTCGGCCATGGGTGCGGCCGCTGCTCCAAGCACTGGTGCGGATGCGTTGGGCCTAACCGTGCAAAATCTGGATCAGGCGACGCGAAGCCAGCTTGGCCTTCAGTCGGGCGGAGGGGTGGCCATTGCGAATGTGACGGGCCCCGTCGCTGCCCAGGCAGGGCTGCAACCCGGCGATGTGGTCCTGATGGTTAACCAAAAGCGAGTAGGTAGCGTGGACGCGTTCCGCGCGGCCACCGCCAGTGTAAAACCAGGGGACACTGTGCTGTTGCTGGTCCGGCGTGGTGATTCCAGCAACTTTATTGCCCTCACGGTTCCAGCCGAGAAGAACGGCTGAACCGACTCCGAGGCCTGCCGGCGACAGCAGGCCTCGGAATTTGCGGACTCATGCGTACAGTTCGGCCTCGCATTCCATGCGATAATGCGCGGCTAATATCGCCATCCCGGTGATAGGCTGCCTGTGCAACGCGCGAGGCGGTGAGGCTGACAGCGTATTCCATGGAACTGATCCGCAATTTCTCCATCATTGCCCATATCGATCACGGCAAGTCCACGCTTGCCGATCGCATCATCCAGATATGCGGCGGTTTGGCCGAGCGTGAGATGGAAGCCCAAGTGCTGGACAGCAATCCCATCGAACGGGAGCGCGGCATCACGATTAAGGCACAGTCCGTGTCGCTGCCGTACACGGCGCGGAACGGCAAGACCTACCAACTCAATTTCATCGACACCCCCGGTCACGTCGACTTCTCGTATGAGGTAAGCCGCTCGCTCGCTGCGTGCGAAGGTGCATTGCTGGTCGTCGATGCCGCACAGGGCGTGGAAGCTCAATCCGTTGCCAACTGCTACACGGCGGTGGAGCAGGGCTTGGAAGTAGTGCCGGTGCTCAACAAGATCGACCTGCCTACCGCCGATCCGGAAAAGGTCAAGGGTGAGATCGAGGCGGTCATCGGTATCCACGCCGAAGACGCCGTTTCCGTCAGTGCCAAAACCGGCGAGAACGTGATCGAAGTGCTTGAAGCCATCGTCGCGCGCATTCCGCCGCCCAAGCCGCGCGATACGGATCGTTTGCAGGCGTTGATCATCGACTCTTGGTTCGACAACTACCTTGGCGTGGTGTCGCTGGTGCGCGTGATGCAGGGCGAGATCAAACCGGGCGAAAAGCTGCTGGTGATGTCGACTGGCCGCGCCCACGAGGTCAGCGAGGTGGGCGTGTTCACGCCCAAACGCAAGAAGCTCGACAAGCTCGGCGCCGGTGAAGTGGGCTGGATCACGGCCGCGATCAAGGATGTGCACGGTGCTCCCGTCGGCGACACGCTGACGCACGCTGGCAAGCCGGCACCGCATCCGTTGCCGGGTTTTCAGACCATGCAGCCGCGCGTGTTTGCGGGCTTGTTCCCGGTTGCCGCCGACGATTATCCCGCGCTGCGCGAGGCCCTAGACAAGCTGCGCCTCAATGATGCGGCCTTGTTCTTCGAGCCGGAGAGCTCCGAGGCGATGGGCTTTGGCTTTCGTTGCGGCTTCCTAGGCATGCTGCACATGGAAATCGTGCAGGAACGCCTGGAGCGTGAATACGACCTCAATCTGATCAGCACCGCGCCGACGGTGGTCTACCAGATCCTGAAAACCGATGGCTCGATCATGCAGCTGGACAACCCGGCGCAGCTTCCGCCATCGCCGCAGATCGAAGAGATCCGCGAACCGATCATCATTGCCAATATCCTCACGCCGCCCGATTACATCGGCAACATCATTACTTTGTGCGAAGAAAAGCGTGGCGTGCAGCGTTCGATTCAATATCTGGCCACGCAGGTGCAGATCAGCTACGAGCTTCCCCTGGCCGAGGTAGTGCTGGATTTCTTCGACAAGCTGAAGTCCGTTTCGCGTGGTTACGCTTCGATGGACTACCACCTCGAACGTTTCGACGCGGGCCCATTCGTGCGTGTGGATGTGCTTATCAATGGCGACCGCGTCGATGCGCTTAGTCTCATCGTGCATCGTAGTCATGCTGATCGCCGTGGGCGCGACCTGGTCGAGCGCATGAAGGATCTGATTCCGCGCCAGCAGTTCGACGTCGCCATCCAGGCTGCCATCGGCGCCCAGGTGATCGCGCGTTCGACGGTGAAAGCACTACGCAAGAACGTTCTTGCTAAATGTTATGGCGGTGACGTAAGCCGCAAAAAGAAGCTTCTCGAGAAGCAGAAAGAAGGCAAGAAGCGCATGAAGCAGGTTGGCCGGGTGGAGATTCCACAGGAAGCCTTCCTTGCCGTGCTCAAAGTAGACAAATAGCAGCGAGCTATGGAGTCATCGCATGGATTTTGATTTTTCTGCAATTCTGCTCGCGCTCACCGTCGTGTTCGGTGTGGTGTGGGGCCTTGATCGCCTGTTTTTCTACAAGAGGCGCCAGGCGCGTTATGCCGCGGCGGGCAAGGAATATCGCGATCCGGCGCCGGTGGATTGGGCGCGTTCGCTGTTCCCGGTGATCTTCGTGGTGCTGTTGCTGCGCTCGTTCGTGGCCGAGCCGTTCCGCATCCCGTCGGGCTCGATGATGCCGACGCTGGACGTTGGCGATTTCATCCTGGTTAACAAATTTGCCTATGGCCTGCGCCTGCCGGCCTTTAACAATAAGATCGTGAGTCTCGGCGAGCCCAAGCGCGGCGACGTTATCGTTTTTCGCTTCCCCGGTTATGTCTGCCAGGATCAAGACGGCAGCACGATTCGCAGCGGCGATATCACCTGTGCCGATCCGCACGCGCCCGTAGCCAACCAAAACTGGATCAAGCGCATCATCGGGTTGCCTGGCGATACGATCGAGGTGCATGACAGCCAGATCGTCATCAATGGCAAGCCGGTCGTCGATACGGAAATCGGTCCGTTTACCGGCAACCCGAACCGTGCCGAGGACAACGAGCTGCTGTACAACAACGCCACGCTCTGGAGTGAGCAGCTCGGTTCGGTCAATCACCAGATTGCACGCATGCCGTCGCGTGGCCCAACGCCGCCGATTCCGAATGCGAAGGTGCCCTCTGTCGTGCCGCCGAACTGCTATATCGTCATGGGCGACGATCGTGAAAACAGCGAAGACAGCCGCTGGTGGGGTTGCCTGCCGGAACAGAACCTGGTGGGCAAGGCGTTCATGATCTGGTTCAGCTGGAAGGGCTGGCACACCGGTGCAGTGGATTTCCACCGGATCGGGACGATGATCCGTTGATGCCGGCGGACGTCGAGTCGGCGTGGAATCGTGAACATGTCGCTGGCGATGGGCGCGCCGACCGGGCAAAGTATGGCTAGGTGGTTGGATTCGAATCAGGGTGGGCCGCATCGGCGGCATAGGGAGGGGACTATGAAATCGAAGCAGGCAGGTATCACGCTTATCGGATTCCTGATGTTATTGGGGATTGCAGGCTTTTTCGCCTACATGGCTATGAAGCTGGTGCCCTCCTACACCGAGTATGCGGGTGTCGTGAAGGCGATGAACCAGATTTCCAGCGAGGGCGTCGAGGGTAAGTCACTGGACCAGATTCGCCGCGAACTGATGTTCAAGATGAATTTCCAATATGTCGACGACGCCACCATTCACCCCAGCGACATCACGATGGAGCAGGGAGCCAGTGGCAATGAGCTGCACGTCTCTTACGATAAAGAAGTTCCCTTTCTCTACAACATCGATTTTCTGATCCATTTCGACAAGGGCGTGCCTGTGCAAGGCAATGTGGCTCCCGCGCAATAACAGTGGAATTGAACTATCACTTCCGCGATGCATCGCTTGCCGCGCTCGCCTTAACCCACCGTAGCGCGGGCAAGCCTAACAACGAGCGCATGGAGTTTCTGGGCGATGCCCTGCTCGGGGCGATCGTTGCCGAAATGCTCTATGAAACACACCCCAAGGCCACCGAGGGCGAGATGTCGCGCTTGCGTGCGCAGCTCGTCAATGGTCAGGCGCTGGCCGTGATGGCGCGCGAGTTGGAGCTTGGCGACCGTCTCAAGCTTGGCTCCGGTGAACTCAAGAGCGGCGGTTTTCGTCGCGACTCGATCTTGGCCGACGCCTTCGAGGCGCTGGTTGCGGCGGTTTACCTCGATGGCGGTTTTGAGGCATGCCGAGACACCGTGCGAACCCTGTTCGCCGATCGCATCGCAGCGTTGCCGCGTTCATCCAAGGATGCCAAGACCCGGCTGCAAGAATGGCTGCAGGCGCAAGGCTGGCCTTTGCCGCAATACGATCTGGTAGCCACGCAGGGCGAAGACCATGCGCGCATCTTCGACGTAAACTGTGTCGTGGCGGAACCGCTTTCGATCCATGCCACGGGCCGCGGCAGCAGCCGGCGGCTTGCTGAACAAGATGCTGCAGAAGTGGTGCTTGGCCGCTTGTTGGAAGCCCAGGACAAGCGTTGATACCTAGAAGCGGAAGTAGTAGCGCCCAGGGTAAATCCGGCGCACCCTAGCCCCATTCTCACTACGGGGAGCTATCCCCACGCAGTGGCCTTCGCTGTCGCGCAGCGCCATGCTTACACCCGTCCACGAAGAGTACCTGTGTGCCATGAATGACGAACACGAAGGCGTTGACATCGCCGAGCACGAGCTGCCGCATCCGGATTTCCGGTGTGGATTCGTGGCGTTGGCCGGCCGGCCGAATGTCGGCAAGTCGACCCTGCTGAATGCCTTGATCGGCTTTCGCCTGTCGATTGTCAGCCCTCGGCCACAGACAACGCGTCATCGGATACTCGGTATCGCCACCAGCGAAGCCGGTCAGATCCTGTATGTCGACACTCCGGGCCTACATCGCGGTGCCAAGCGCGCGATGAATCGCAGCCTCAACCGTGCGGTTCGGTCGGCCATCAGCGAAGTCGAGCTCGCCGCACAGGTGATCGAGGCAGGTCGCTGGACCGACGAGGATGAGGCGCTTTATGAGGCACTCGCCGAGCAGAAGATCCCGCGTCTCTTGGTCATCAACAAAGTCGACCTGAGCAAAGACAAGGCGACCTTGCTCCCCTTTGTCGCCGACCTGTGCGAAAAGCACAGTTTCGAGGCCGTGCATTACGTAAGCGCGCTCAAGCGCAAAGGGCTCGATACGCTCACTACCGACATCCTGGCACGCTTGCCTGTGCGCGCACCGGTGTTTGGCGAAGACGAAATCACCGATCGCAGCGAACGCTTCCTGGCCGCCGAAATGGTGCGTGAGCAATTGATGTTGCGGCTCGATCAGGAACTGCCCTATGCCACGACGGTTGAGATCGAACAATTCCAGGATCGCCCGGACGGCATAGCGGAAATCCACGCCGTGATCTGGGTCGAGCGCGATGGCCAGAAAGCGATTGTCATCGGTCAGGGCGGCGCGCAGCTAAAAACGATCGGCACCGCGGCGCGCCGTCATATGGAAAGCATGTTCGACCGCAAAGTGTTCCTTCGGCTTTGGGTGAAGGTGCGCGAAGGCTGGGTGGACGACGAGGCGATGCTGAAGCAGTTCGGTTACACGGATTAACGAAGTCGGGAACCGGGTTGGATCATCGTCGCTATGCTGCTTGAGCAACAGCCAGCCTTCGTGCTCCACACGCGTCCCTATCGGGAAACCTCGCTGCTGCTCGAATGCCTCACGCGCGATCACGGCCGTATCGGTGTCGTAGCGCGCGGCGTGCGTAGCCAGCGGGGTAGGTTGCAGCGGTCCCAGCTGGAACCTTTCCAGTCGTTGGCTTTAGATCTCCAGTTGCGCGGTGAGCTCGCCAGCTTGCGCGGGGCCGAATTGACCGCGCTACCCGTGCGATTGTCGGGAGACGCGGGCCTTGCCGGTCTCTATATCAACGAACTGGTCGTTCGCTTGACTGAGCGACAGGATCCCCATTCGTCCCTCTACGAAGGCTACGCGCAGACACTTTCGCGTCTTGCTGCGGGTAAATCGCTGGGTTGGCAATTGCGCCGTTTCGAGCGGGATCTCCTTGCGGCACTGGGCTATGCGCTGCAACTCGACGGAGATGCAGATAGCGGAGAGCCGTTGCAACCCGATGGGATGTACACCTATCGCCCAGAACATGGTCCAACGCGGTGCGGCACGACCGATCCTCATGCATTGCGTGGTAGCGATCTGTTATCGCTGCTTGAAGACCGTATGCCTGATGCGCAAGGGCTGCATGCCTTGCGTGGCATGATGCGCGAATTGATCCGTTTTCATTTGGGCGGTGTCGAGCTGCGCGCGTGGCGCGTGCTGCGCGGAGGGATTGCTCGCCGTTGATACGCTAGTGTGCTTTTAGAGCGTCAATCGTCTGCAATAGCGATTGACGAAAATCTGCCAGCGGCAGCATGGCCCCACGATGGGTCAACTTCAAATGCCGCTGCAAAGACACGATGTGCTCAGATAGGGATGACGCGCCACAGAATCCGCAGGACGAGCGCAGCTTATGCAACCGAGCTTCCAGCACGCTGGCGTCCGAACACAAATCGTCCAGCTCCTGATAGATGTTCATCAGTTCCTGTTGAAACAGGCCGCGCAACGCCTGAACTACGGCAGGAGTGCCGCTGGCGCTCAAAGCGATGTTGTCGTCCAGCACGGGCAAATGATGTCGATCGACGCCAGCCAGCGGCAGGATATTTTGCAGATCAAGCAGCGTGCACGGCTTTAACAGCACCGCATCGAAGCCTGCTGCAAGCAATACACGTTGGTCGTTCGCGTCGAGTTCCGCACTGCTGGCGACAGCCGGACTACGTGC
The DNA here is from genome assembly GCA_015655335.1 of Lysobacterales bacterium. Classification (GTDB taxonomy): domain Bacteria; phylum Pseudomonadota; class Gammaproteobacteria; order Xanthomonadales; family Rhodanobacteraceae; genus Dyella_B. The sequence goes on from JAATFF010000119.1 coordinate 15,675, forward strand.
CGAACGTGCTTTGGGATCGTTGCGCAGGCAGGTCAACACACTCGTCGCGTCGGTGTCGGGCATGCGGCAGTCGAGCAGCAACAGATCGAACGTCTCGGCGCGCGCCTGCATGAGCGCCGAGCCGCCATCGATACAGAGCACGACACGAGCCCCCAGCCGCCGCAAACCATCCCCCAGAAAGCAACGACTGGTTGCGTCATCGTCCGCCACGAGTACGTAGGGTTCGGCTGGGTGTGCGGGCGGGGTATCTGATGGAGCCATCATGGCAATAGTCCATTGCGTTCAGCTTAGTTTGGCAGAATGGGCGGACATGTTCCGACCATTCAGTCGCCCACTGCTATGCCTTTGCGCCCTCTACGGCTTGTTTTGGGCGATGCCGTCGTGGGCTGATACCGTGGTGGTTGCCAAGCGGATCGATGTGCCCGGAGCCAGTCTGCAGGAGGTACGGGCGCAACTCCTTCCCGGTACGGATCCCGACACGGTGCGGGTCAGCCTGCATGCGGGCAAGGCCGATATCCCGACATTAGGCTGGCGGCGGGTAGGGTTGACCCTCGACGGAAGCCTTCGGCGTGATGCTCAAATGCGCTGGTTGTTCGATGGGACGGTGCAACTCACGGGGGCTCCTGGCGGGGCGTTTGGCAACGCCTCGCTCAATCTGGTGGTTGATGCGTCCGCCAATACGCTCCAGATCGATGCTAGCCAGGGCGACACCCGAGTAGGTGCGGCGCTTCCGTTGGATCAACCCACCCACGTTCAGATCAATCTGCGAAATCTCCCCGCTGGTTGGCTTCAAGGACTGCTGGGAACGGTTTGGGCGGGGCACATAACGGGCGGAAAACTGGACGCTGACCTCGCGCTGGACGTGCGCGACGAAGGCTTTCTGTCGTCCGGGGATTTCACCATCGCCGATCTCAAGTACGCCACGCCGGCGGGTGACTTGGTGGGGCAGGGCTTAGCCGGACATGGGCGTTTCACGTTCGATGCAACAAGCCATCCAGCCCAGCTGGCACTGAACGGAGGTGTGCATGGCGGCGAGCTGCAGTTTGGCCCGGTGCTCGCGCGGCTTCCCGAGCACGACGTCGGCCTTGATCTTGGCGCCAACATGGAACGCGGTGGGTTGGACATCAACCACTTGCATATGGACGACGCCGATGTACTGCAGTTGGACGGCGCACTGTCCGTCGATGCCAAGGGCAATTTACAAAAGCTCAAACTAGACCATTTCCAGGCGCGGTTTCCCGCGGCGTACGATCGCTACGGCCAGCCATGGCTCAATAATGCGGTTGCGCCGAATTTGCACATCGCCGGACAACTGGATGGGCACCTCGACTACGCCGCCGATACCTGGCACAGCTTCGCCTTCCACACGGAAGGATTCGACATTGCCGACAGTAGCGGTCAGCTGCAGGCCAACGGTCTTCACGGTGCAGTGGATTGGTCTGCGCAAGCCGATAAATCACCCACCACACTTGCCTGGAATCAGTTGGTTGTGCGCCGGCTCGCGATAGGTGCGACGCAATCGCACTGGCACAGCCACAACGGTAGCCTGAGTCTGCAGTCGCCATTCGACATGCCGATACTTAAAGGACAAGCCCACATCACCGCATTGGACTGGCGGCCTACTGCCGCCAGAGCGCAACGCTTGAATCTCGCTGCGAACGTGGAAGGCGTGGATATGGCCACGCTCAACCAGACCTTCGGCTGGACGCTTTTTGCCGGCACGCTCGGTGGCACGATTTCCGGCACGCAATGGACCGGCGACCGCTACGCGTTGGACGGTGAGCTCACGATCAAAGCCTTCGGTGGAACGGCCGTGCTCAAACATATGACTGTGCAACAGCCGTTGAGCGACACCCCCGTTGTAATGGGGGACATCGCGTTGCATCAGCTGGACCTGGCACCCCTCGCCGACACGTTCAACTTCGGCAGCATGAGCGGACGGCTGGACGGGTCGATCGATGGCCTGCAGCTTGTAGGTGGAAATCCGGTCGCGTTCAAGGCCTCCTTGCTCGCTCAAAACGGCGGCCGGATCAGCCTGCACGCGGCCAACAATCTATCCATCGTAACGGGTGGTAGCGCGGCGAGCGGTTTGCAGGGCGCCGTGTTCAAGCTATTCAAAACGTTCAACTACAAAAGGATGGGGCTCAACGGGACCCTGCAAGGCGGCGTATGCACCTTGAGTGGTCTCGACGGCGATGCGAGTGGTTACACCATCGTAGAAGGCAGCGGTATCCCGTTTATGCACGTCGTTGGCGAACAAACCAGGGTTGATTGGCCGGTGCTGGTTCATCGCCTCAAGGCGGCCTCCCAAGGCAGCGTTGCCGAACGCTGATTGGGGTCGCTGGTATTATGTGGGGCTGCGGCAGCCTCCTGCATGAGCCGCGCTTGTTGCTACCCCTTTTCCCGTCCTGGGTCGCCAGATCCGGGCGCTACGCTTTAACAGAGTGCCGATGAACGAGTTCGAAGCTCCCATTACCGATTTGAGCCACGACGGGCGGGGTGTTGCACGCATCGATGGCAAGACCGTATTTGTCAGTGGTGCCTTGCTCGGCGAGCAAGTGCGCATGCGAATCCGCAAACGCCATCGCAATTTCGATGAAGCAGAGACCGTCGAAGTCATCACGCCATCACCGCATCGCGTCGAACCACGCTGCCGCCACTTCGGCCAATGCGGCGGATGCTCGCTGCAACATCTGGACGCCTTCGCGCAGATCGAAGCCAAGCAGCGCGTGCTGGTGGACAACTTCGCACGCATCGGCAAAGTTGAGCCGGAAAACTGGTTACCGCCTCTCACGGATGAACCGTGGGGTTATCGTCGCAAAGGGCGCTTGTCAGTGCGCGCGGTGGCGAAGAAAGGACGCGTGCTGGTGGGTTTTCGCGAAGAAAGCAATCCACGTTTCGTGGCGGATATCGTGCACTGCGATGTGGTGCATCCCGCGCTTGGGCCGAAGATCGGTTTGCTTGGCGAGCTGGTGGGCGGCATGGATGCGGCAGCCGAGATTGCGCAAATTGAATTCGCTGCCGGCGACGACGTGCTGGCCTTGGTATTTCGTCACCTCAAGCCCTTGAGCGATGGCGATCGCGCAAAGTTGGTAGCGTTTGGCCAGCAGCACGATTTTGCCATTTACCTGCAGCCGGGCGGCGTAAGCAGTGTGCATCCTTTGTGGCCCGAACATCCGAGGCTTGCTTTCCGCGTTCCGGCTGGCGATGGCGCGGAGGATGTCGAGCTGGAATTTCAGCCGCTCGATTTCGTGCAGGTCAATGCAGGCATGAATCGGCGCATGATGGCGCATACGTTGGACCTGCTCGATCCGCAACCGCAGGATCGCGTGCTCGATCTGTTCTGCGGGCTGGGTAACTTCACTCTACCGCTGGCACGACGCGTGGCCGACGTAACGGGCGTGGAGGGCGAGCACGGTTTGGTCGCGCGTGCCGCGGAGAACGCCACGCGCAATGGGATTGCCAACGCCAGCTTCCAGGTCGCCAATCTGTTCGAGGATCAGCGCAGCGCCGACTGGGCGCGCAAACCCTGGGACAAACTGTTGCTCGATCCGCCCCGAGCCGGCGCCGACAAGGTGTTGGACTATCTGCCACATAAGGAGACGCACCGTATTGTGTATGTCTCCTGCCATCCAGCGTCGTTAGCGCGAGACGCCGGTATCTTGGTCAATCAGCACGGTTTCCGTTTGGTTTCGGCCGGTGTGATGGACATGTTTCCGCATACGGCGCACGTGGAGTCCATTGCGCTGTTCGAACGCCGTTGAGCAGGTAACATCCAGCGATGGGCATTGAAATCGAACGCAAATTCCTGCTCGCCAACGACCACTGGCGAGCAGCTATCACGCGCAGCGCGCACATTGCGCAAGGGTATCTGGTGGGTGTGCGCGCCTTGCGCGACGGTACGACGCGCGCTTCTGTGCGCGTGCGGATCAGCGACGAACAGGCATGGCTCAATATAAAATCGGCTGAGCTAGGTATCGCACGCGCGGAGTACGAGTTCCCATTACCACTCGTCGATGCACGATCCATGCTCGACACGCTGTGCGATGGCGTACTGGAAAAGACGCGTCACCATGTCGACGTCGACGGATGGTTGTTCGAGATCGACGAATTTTTGGGCGAGAATAGCGGGCTGACCGTGGCTGAAATCGAATTGCCTGCCGTCGATGCATCGTTTCCGCGTCCTGCATGGCTGGGACGTGAAGTCAGCAATCTGGAGCGCTACTACAACGTCAACCTGCTTGAACATCCCTTCACCCAATGGAGTGTCGTCGAGCGTGATGCAAGCGATGCGGGGCTCATCCAGGGAGCGCATCTCTGATGTTGCTGATCGGAATCGCGGGTACCGAAGTGCTTGCCCATGAGCGTTCGTGGTTGACCGCTCGCGGCGTGGCCGGCGTTATTTTGTTTTCGCGCAATTACGTCCATCGCGAACAACTGCTTGCGCTGGTGGAATCGATTCGCGCCGAAGCGGGAGAGGAAATCCTCATCGCCGTCGATCAGGAAGGTGGTCCCGTACAGCGTTTTCGCGAGGGCTTTACCCGCTTGCCGGCGCTGGCCAAGATCGGCGACGTGTACGAACGCGACCCCTCCGAGGCGGTACGGCTTGCCGAAGAACACGCATGGGTGATGGCTAGCGAGCTTCGCGCCAGTGGTATCGATATCAGCTTTGCTCCGGTGGCCGATCTCGCACGTGGCAATGCGGCGATCGGTTCGCGCGCCTTCCATGCCGATCCGGACATTGCCGGCGAACTGATTCAAGCCTATGTGCGTGGCATGCACTTGGGTGGCATGGCGGCAATCCTCAAGCACTTCCCGGGTCACGGCTCGGTCGCGGTGGATACTCACAAAGCGCGGGCGATCGATTCGCGGTCGCTGCGGGAGATTCGCCAAAACGATCTTCGCCAGTTCGTCGACGCGTTTTCCGCCCACGCCGAGGCGGTGATGATGGCGCATGTGGTTTATCCCGCGGTGGATGACCAACCCGCGGGTTATTCCCATCGATGGATCCAGGACATTCTGCGCGATGAGCTGGGTTTCCAGGGCGCGGTGATCAGCGACGACATCAGTATGGCCGCGGCTGGCGTGGCAGGTAGTGTGGGGCAGCGTGTGAACACGCATCTTGCTGCGGGCTGCGACCTGGTGCTCGCCTGTTTCCCTGAGGTGGTAGAAGAGGCGATCGCCGCGATGCCGGAGCCGTCGGCGGCCAGCAAGCAGCGCGTTTCTACCTTGCGAGGCGCCATCGGTGCGACTTGGGCCGGTTTGCTCGACAATCCGCAGCGCGACCGTTTCGTCGCCCGCGTCACTGCACTGGATCACTAAGGAATTCCTATGAGCCCAACCACGTCGACCTTGGCTCTTCCGTCCCTCGCCGATGCGTTGATCCGCTCCGACATCCTGTTCGAGCGCGAGGCGCTGGACACTCTAATAGCGGACATGGGGCGGCACATCGACGTCGCGCTCGATGGCGAACGCGCTGTCTTCCTCACGGTGATGAACGGCGCGCTGATGTTTGGCGGCCAGCTGGCGCTCGCCATCCGTACCGACCTGGAGTTCGATTACGTCCACGCCACGCGCTATCGCGGAGCCACCTCCGGCAGCGACCTGCATTGGCTACGCGAACCCACCGTTTCGATGCAAGGCCGCACCGTACTGCTGGTGGACGACATCCTTGACGAGGGACACACCCTCAAAGCGGTGCGTGACGATTGCCTGCGTCGTGGCGCCAAGCGCGTGCTGGTAGCGACGCTCTGCAGCAAGCGGCATGATCGCCGCGTCGATGGCATCCAAAGCGATTTCAACGGCGTTGAATTGCCGGACCGCTACGTTTTCGGCTACGGCATGGATTACTACGAGCAGGGTCGTAATCTTCCGGCCATCTATGCGCTGAAAGAATAGGACAGCGCAATGCTTTCCTTTTCTTTCTTTTTTAGCTAAAGCCTCATCACTTTTGGTACGTCCATGACCCACTCGATCGATCTCGCCGTGATCGGCGGCAGCGGCCTGTACAACTTTCCAGGCCTGGAAAACCCCGCGCGACAAAGCGTCGAGACGCCTTACGGCCCGGCATCCGGCGACGTGGTGATAGGCGATTTCGCCGGCCATCGCATCGCTTTCTTGGCGCGCCATGGCGAAAGCCATACGCTGCCGCCGCATCGCGTGAACTACCGCGCAAACATGTGGGCGCTGCACCATTTAGGCGCCCGCAAGGTGATTGGAGTCAATGCGGTGGGTGGCATCCGTCATGACATGGGACCGCGAGCGATCGTGGTGCCGGATCAGATCATTGACTACACCCATGGCCGCTATACAAGCTTTTGTGATGTCGAGGGCGCTGAGGTCAAGCACATCGATTTCAGCGAACCGTACACAGCGTCCTTGCGTCATGCACTGATTGCCGCAGCGCAAAAAGCCGGGGTCGCTGCGATGGACGGCGGCTGTTACGGCGCCACCCAGGGACCGCGTCTGGAGACGCGCGCAGAAATCGCCCGCATGAAACGCGATGGCTGCGATCTGGTCGGCATGACCGGCATGCCTGAGGCAGCGTTGGCGCGCGAACTGGCGCTCGATTACGCCTGCTTGGCGCTGGTCGCCAATTTCGCCGCCGGCTGCGGCGATGAAGCGGAAATCAGCATCGAGGAAATCTTCGCCCACCTGGCAGCGGCCACGGCCGAGGTACCTCCGATACTTGCCGAGTTGCTCAAAAGCTAAGCAACCGTCGGGCCTGGGTCATACCAAGCGCGCGCGCATATTGCGCTTTACCCAGAAACATGCAGATACTTTCCCTGTGCCAGGGGCGGCGGACCTAGGGGTAGAGGTGGTTCTCGCAGAGACTTGGTGCATCCAGTCCTTTAGATTCAGAGGTTCACGCAATGCGTTTCGGTACGGTCAAGTGGTTCAACGACGCCAAGGGTTTCGGCTTCATCGCACCCGAGGACGGTGGGGAGGACGTGTTTGTCCACTTCTCGGCGATCAACTCCAAGGGCTTTCGTAGCCTGCAGGAAGGCCAGCGCGTGAAGTTTGAAGTGACCCAGGGCCCGAAGGGTGCCCAGGCTTCCGGGGTCGAACTCGCGGTCTGATCAACTTTCGTCGTATGCAGTTCGGAGAAAGCCTTGCCTCGTGCAAGGCTTTCTCTTTTTTAAGTTGGGCTCTTTGCGTTCGTCCCCTCTCCCAAAGAGGAGAGGAAGCAAAGGCAAAGAAGCCGTTCTCTCAAGTTCAAGCCACGAATTGCAGGCGCGCCAGTTCGGCGTAGAGGCCATCCTCGGCCAGCAGACTTGCGTGGGTGCCCTGTGCCACGATTCGCCCGCCGTCCAGCACGACGATGCGGTCTGCACGTTGCACCGTTGCT
>JAATFF010000051.1 GCA_015655335.1 Lysobacterales bacterium
ATCCAGTGGCACACGATCTTCCACGGAAACATACGAGAACATGCCAAGTTGCTGGACGTCGGGGCTGCGCATCGGTTCGGAGCGTTAGGATTGAGGCTGGCTATGACAACGAAGCTTGGCGGGAGTTTCTCAACAGCCTGTTAGTGTGTTGAGTCGATGACTTTGTGAGGTGAATCGAGCAAATACCAGTCTGCAGTGAGAGTTGAGTTTTGACAGCGGACTCCGGCCTGCTGCGCATAATCTCTCGCTCTAGGGTCACCTCACCCCATCCTTTATCCGTTCTCAGGCTCCTTTCGGAGTGGCGTAGCGAGTCAGCTCCGCAAGAACATCCGCTGGCAACTTGGCGGTGATTTCCTCGCCCAGCGAGGTCAGCACGGCCAGTCTGAGATATGGCTTGCGACCGAAACGAACTGGTACGAGAACCTCCTCTGCGAATGCCTTGAGCCACTTCTCCCAACCATCAGGTGCGACCCAAAACGTTGCATATTCGGAGGGTTCAACTTTACAGGGCAATGGCCAGCCGTCAGTCATGTTCTGCGACTTTGTTACGCGAGAGAAGAGTCTGCCGGCCTTCCAACCAACTGCTGTCAAGAACACCGGTCGCTGACCGTGGTTGGCGACTTGAATTTTTAGGGCGGCCAACATCACTGTGGCATCGCCAAAGACGTCAGGGCGGCCTCCGTGCTCGGACAAAACGACATTGATCCTTAGCCTTGATCTTGTCGCGAGACGTGTTTGTATCAAGGAATAGATGACCGCTGTGAAAGTCGCCGCGGCGGCACAGCATGTGCCAATCGCAATTGCCAGCTGTATCTTTTGGTCGAGCGTCACAGCGTGCCTCATCAGATGATGTAGAGCAGCCATACCAAGTAGCACCCGCTATCTTGGTAAGTTGAATATCCGCTTAGGGTCGAAAACGAACATTTTCGTTCTCGCTCAAACCTTATCATCAATCGGAGATACCCAAACTTCCTGGCAAGTTATCCTCGCAAGTTATATGTGTCCCCTGGCTCGGCATGCATCTGTGTGCTGGCTTTTCCATGACCCCATATCCGTCGAGCCGCGGTTTAGAAGCACATCTTCAGCTTGCGCACTCCTTCGCGAAGTTCATGCACGTTGACGTTGGAGTAGCCGAGGATCAGGCCGCCGCGAGGTGGTGGCCTCAAATAGGAAATGGACAGAGGTCGTGCTGAAACGCCGATTTTGGCGGTGGCGATGGAGATGGCCACGTCGTCGACATCTGGTGCGAGTAACGCTGTGAGCTGCATACCTGCATCAGTGCCGATGGGCTCAAGCTTGCCGTTTGCGTGTTTGGCGATGGCCTCTAACAGCACCGAGCGCCGCTCCGAATAAAGCGCGCGCATGCGTTTGATGTGCCGTGCGAAGTGGCCCTCGCGAATGAAGTCGTTGAGCACCACCTGATACAGCATGGACGAGAATGTATCGAACGCATCGCGCACGCGCGCGAACGCGGGGACGAGGTCTTTTGGGATGACGACATAACCAATGCGTACGGACGGAAACATCACCTTGCTGAAGGTTCCCACGTAAATCACGCGATCGTCGGTATCCATACCTTGCAGGGACGCCAGCGGACGACCGCCGAAGCGGTATTCGCTGTCGTAGTCATCCTCGATGATCCATGCACCGCTGCGCGACGCCCAGCTAAGAAGCTGCAGTCGTCGCGCGGCGCTCATCGTGCAGCCCAAAGGGAATTGGTGCGACGGCGTGATGTAGACGGCCCTTGCGTCACCGCATAAGCGGATGCCTGCGGTGACGTTGAGGCCTTCCTCGTCCACGGGTACCGGAACGAGTTCGGCGCCGATGGTTCTGCACGCCTGCCGCGCTCCGGGGTAACCGGGGTCCTCGATCCATACCGGCGCGCCTGCATCTAGCAGCACGTTGGCGCAGATCTGCAGGCCCTGCTGCGAGCCGGTGGTGATCAGGATCTGTTGGGCATCGCAGCGCACGGCGCGCACCGTGCCCAGGTATTCGGCGATGGCTTCGCGCAGCGGTTGGTAGCCCATCGGATCGCCGTAGATCATCTGCTCGATCGGCGGTTTGCGCGAATGACGATTCACCAGCTTCGACCACGTGTTCACCGGAAAGTGATCCAGTGCCGGCACGCCCATGCGAAACGCGCCTTGCGTGTTGGCCCACGTTTGCGGTGCTGTGCGTAGCGTGTCCACGCGTTGAGAGATTCTGCGCGACGTTTTTTGCTCGGCTGGTTGCCGTGAGTGAGTGCGGCCCGCGGCAGCCGCGGACTTCATGGCCTGCCCTGGTATCGACTTGGCCACGCAGGTTCCCGCGCCCACGAAGGTTTCCAGATAGCCCTCGGCGAACAACTGCTCGTAAGCGCTCAACACTGGCACGCGGGAAATATGGAGTTCCCTGGCGAGATTGCGCGTGGAAGGCACACGCTGCCCTGCGCGCAAATGCCCATCGATGATCGCGCGCCGGAACCACTCGGAAAGCTGGTCATACATCGGCGTGCCGCTGGCGGCGTCGAGGGCGATGGGCGGCAGGAAACTGGCCGGGATCCGTTTCATAGCGCATGGCCTGAAGTGGTTATATAGAATTATACGAAAGTGGTTATTTAAGCAAACCACTGGCTGGCTTAAATTTTCAGCTACGCAATCTCGCGTTGCTGGGAAATCGAGCCATGACGACGTTAAGGAAAGCTCTGTTTATCGCTGCTGGCCTGGCCTTGGGGATGGCGGGAAGCGCCGCGCTGGCCGCGGACGCCACGGCTCCGGCCACCTCCGCTTACCACGACGGCGCCCACGATTTTGATTTCAACATCGGCACCTGGCGGACGCACATCAAAGCCCTGCAAGACCCGCTTGGCTCAACCACCTGGGGGGAGATGACTGGCACAGTGACCGTGCGAAAGATTTGGGGTGGCAAGGCTTCGATGGAAGAAATCGAAGCCGGCAGCAAGGACAACCACTTCGAAGGTCTGACGCTGTTTCTCTACAACCCGCAATCGCATCAGTGGAGCCAGACATGGGTCGACAGTAGTAATGGCACCCTCAACAAATCAGCGACCGGTGCATTCAAGGATGGGCGTGGCGAATTGATTTCGCAGGACACGTTACACGGCCGAACCGTTCTTATTCGCGACGTTTGGTCGGACATCCAACCGAACTCGCATCACTTTGAGGAATCGTTCTCCGACGACAACGGCAAGACGTGGCAGCCAGACTTCATTGCCTCCTTGACACGCATCAGCCCATGATCGCGAGACGGCATGCATGGATGTCGTTTGCGTTCGGCGTGCTTTGCTGTGGCGCGTGGTCTTCGCGCGCCATCGCGCAAACGGCGGTACCATCGGCCGATCCGTCCACGCCGCCTTCCGTCACCACCCAATCGAGGAGTGATGCATGGTGGACCGGCCCGATGTTGGCGAACTCGGCTGAGACGCTGCCGCCCGGACATTTTCTGTTCGAGCCGTATCTCTACGACATACGCGCCCCTGGCTCGGACAGTTTCGGATCGCGCACCTACATCCTGTACGGATTGGTCAACAAGCTTTCGATCGGATTGATTCCCGTATTCGGCTACAACCGGATCAGCGATGGCCGCAGCAGTTCCAACGTCGGTTTCGGCGATCTCACGCTGCAGGCTCAATACCGGCTGACCGAATTCCACGATGGCAGTTGGATGCCCACTACAGCGATTCAATTGCAAGAAACACTACCCACCGGCAAATACGACCAGCTCGGCAGCCGACCCGCCGATGGACTGGGCGGTGGCGCGTACACCACGACACTGGCCATCAACTCCCAGATGTATTTCTGGTTAGCCAACGGACGCATCCTGCGGACGCGTTTCAACGTATCGGAGTCGGTTTCCGCCAGTGCGAATGCGCAAGGAGTCAGCGTCTACGGTACCGATGCGAGTTTCCATGGGCGCGTAAAACCGGGCAGTAGTTTTTTCGCCGATGCGTCTTTGGAGTACAGCCTCACCGAACGGTGGGTGTTGGCGATGGATTTTACTTACAGCCACAACCGTAATACGTCAGTGAAAGGCGATGACCTGATCGATCCAGGCAATGTGCCGTATCCGCAAAACGTCACGTTAAATTCCGGCCCGAGCGAGTCCTTCGGCGTCGCTCCCGCGCTTGAATACAGCTGGACACCAAATATCGGCGTGCTGCTGGGCACTCGGGTGATTTTCGGCGGTCACAACACGGTTGGCACGGTGACACCCGCCATCGCGATCAACTACGTGTATTGAATTTTGGCGACAGAGATTGCAGCAAACAGCCCGCGACATTCACAAGGCCGTGAGGCCGTTCAAGTAAGCTGGCTTTCTGCGGCATGCACCTATGCAATGCCTTTGACTCGATACGCTGAAGACGCCCTTTTCCCGCTCAGCATTCAGGAGACCGCCCCATGAAGCTTCACGGATTGTTGGCCGTTGCTGCCGTATTTGCCACCTACGCGTACTTGCCGGCGCACGCGGTGAATGTTCCTTCCCGCGTGGCGCTCGCCGTGGCTGATCCGGCGCGTCCAGCCGACCAAAAAGCGCAAGATGCCGATCGCAAGCCTATCGAGGTCTTGGCTTTCGCGAACGTCAAATGGGGTGGCAAAGTAGTGGATCTGATGCCGGGCGCCGGTTACTACACGCGCCTCTTCAGCAAGCTCGTCGGACCTCAGGGCACGGTGTATGCCGTGCAACCGATCGAAATGGACAAAGCCAACGCCAAGAATCTAAAAATTCTAAAGAGCTTTGCGGGCACAGCCGCTTATCCGAACGTGACGGTCTCGGTGCCGCCGATTGCCTCCCTGTCACTTCCGCAAGGCGTCGACTTGGTCTGGACATCGCAGAACTATCACGATCTGCATGATCCCTTCATGGGCTCACCCGATGTGGCGGCCATCAACAAAGCGATCTATGACGCGCTGAAGCCGGGTGGTACCTATATCGTGCTGGATCACGCTGCCGCGGCTGGGACCGGCGTTTCAGAAACCAACACGCTGCATCGGATCGACCCTGCTACCGTCAAAGCGGAAGTCACGGCAGCGGGCTTTCAGTTCGTTGGCGAGAGCGATGTATTGAGCGACCCGGCGGACGATCACAGCCTTGCGATTTTCGATCCGAAGATCAAAGGCAAGACGGATAAGTTCATCTACAAATTCCGCAAGCCTTTGCAATAGACAACAATGCTCAACTTTCCAGCGCTAGTGCCGTGAGTTGATCAAGTTCGGCTTCATCGAAGCCCGCCTGCAGGCGGGCTTCGCGATTAAAGGGGCCGCGTAAATGGCGTCCCATGTAATCACGCAGCAGCTCTAGGAAAGTTTCGCGAGGTTCCAGCCCGTCGCGCTCGCAACACCAGCGAAACCAGCGGGTGCCGGCAGCCACGTGGGCCACTTCTTCGCGCAAGATCACTTCCAATATCGCGATGGTGCGCTCATCGCCGACGGCACGCAGACGTTCGATCATGCTGGGGGTCACATCCAACCCACGCGCCTCCAGCACACGCGGCACCAGCGCCATGCGGGCGGTGTCGTGATCTGCGGTTTTCTCAGCCATTTCCCACAAGCCGTTGTGAGCGTCGAAATCGCCGTAGGCGTGACCCAGTTCGGCTAGACGCGTGGAGAGCAGCGCGAAGTGGCGCGCTTCATCGTTGGCGCAGCTGGCCCAGTCGCGGTAATACGCATCCGACATGCCGCGAAAACGGTAGACCGCATCCCATGCCAGGTTGATCGCGTTGAATTCAATATGCGCAACGGCATGCACTAGAGCAGCGCGACCCTCAGGCGTGCCAAGACCGCGATGTGGAACCTGACGTTGCGGAACAAGCTGGGGGCGTTCGGGGCGTCCCGGAGCGCGGATAGGCTCTGGGGCTGGAGAATCCGGGTCGGGATGAAGTTCGCCGGATTGCAATGCCGCCCACGTTGCATGCGTCAGGCATAGTTTCTCAATAGGATCACATGCGTCTAGGCAGCGTTTGGCGGCGGCGTGAAGGTCGGTCATGTGGGTTTGTCGCTAGAACCGCCCCTCACCCTACCCTCTCCCCAACGGGGAGAGGGAAAAATCGATTACGCGCTGCGTCGCGCAGCCTTCGCATCGTCGGAACGCAGCATTTCGATCTGCTGCAGATAACGCTGATCGAGGCCAGTGACGTATTCGCCGGAGAAGCACGACGTATCGAAGTGCTTCAAATTTTCGTTGCCATCCTGCACGGCCCAGATCAGGTCCTGCAGATCCTGGTAGATCAACCAATCGGCGCCGAGCATCTTTTCCACTTCCTTGTTGCTATGGCCGGCGGCCACCAACTCGGATGCAGCCGGCATGTCGATGCCGTACACGTTCGGATAGCGCACCGGCGGCGCAGCCGACGCAAAGTACACGCTCTTCGCGCCCGCTTCGCGCGCCATCTGGATGATCTGGCGCGAGGTCGTGCCGCGCACGATCGAGTCGTCCACCAGCAACACGTTCTTGTTGCGGAATTCCAGCTCGACCGGATTGAGCTTGCGGCGCACCGATTTCACACGCTCGCCCTGCCCCGGCATGATGAAGGTACGGCCGATATAGCGATTCTTGACGAAGCCCTCGCGGAACGGCACGCCTAGCACTTCGGCCAACGCGCTGGCAGCAGTGCGCGCAGTATCCGGAATCGGGATGACCGCATCGATACCGTGATCGGGACGCTCACGCATGACTTTTTCGGCCAGCTTTTGGCCCATGCGCAGACGTGCCTTGTATACCGACACGTTCTCGATCATCGAATCGGGGCGTGCCAAGTAGACGTATTCGAAAATGCACGGCGCATGCACCGCACCGTCGGCGCACATGCGCGTATGCAACTGGCCATCATCGGTGATGAACACCGCTTCGCCCGGCGCTACATCGCGCAGACGCTTGAAGCCCAGGATGTCGAGCGCTACGGATTCGGACGTGACTGCGTATTCGCGCCCTTCCGGAGTCACACGCTCACCGAGCACCAGCGGACGAATGCCGTTCGGGTCACGGAAAGCCAGCAAGCCATAACCCAGCAGCAACGCTATGCAGGCGTAACCGCCACGCGCACGCGCGTGCACACCCGCCACGGCCTTGAAAATATGGTCCGGCGTGAGTGCCATCCGATCCTGGATCTGCAGTTCATGCGCGAGCACGTTGAGCAACACTTCGGAATCCGAATCCGTGTTGATGTGCCGGCGATCGTCCTCGAACATCTCCCGACGCAGCGTCTCGGTATTCACCAAGTTGCCGTTGTGCGCGAAGGCGATACCGTAGGGCGAATTCACGTAGAACGGCTGCGATTCGGACGATCCTTCCGAGCCCGCCGTAGGATAGCGACAGTGGCCAAGGCCGATGCGCCCGCGCAAACGGCTCATCGCCGCCTGAGTGAACACGTCGCGCACCAATCCATTGTCCTTGTGCAGTCGCAGTCGCGCGCCGTCCACGGTCGCAATACCGGCTGCGTCCTGCCCGCGATGCTGCAGGACGGTAAGGCCGTCATAAAGCGCCGATGCCACCTCAGTGGTACCGACGATGCCGATGATTCCGCACATGGTGCTTTACCCGTTACTGTTAATGCGTTGCATTGGCCGCGCTCGAAGCGGCGGCCGGAGATGAGGCATTGTGTGCCGGTAAGCTTTCCGGCAACACGTTTTTCAGACTTTGCAGACGTGCCGGCAGGTTTTGCGGACGCAGATGCTCGCGCGCATCAGCTGGCATTTCCTGCTCCAGCCATGCCGCCAGTCCTTTGAATTGAGGCAACAGCGTCGACTGCTGCCACATCGGCTCGTGCACGAACGATGTCAAACCAACCAAAAACACCATCAGCGTCACCAGCAACAGACCGCGGGCGAAACCGAAAATCATGCCAAGCAGACGATCCGTGCCGCCAAGTCCGGTCCCATCCACCAACCTCTGGATCATGAACCGCGCCAGCGCACCGAGTATCAGCACGGCGATAAAACAGATGCCATAACCGAACAACAGCCGCAGCACCGGCGTTTCGATCATGCGATCGAAGTGGGCCGAAACAGCCGGGCCATACGTCCATGCCACCCAGAACGCTGCCACCCAGGTGGCCAACGCCAGCACCTCCGATATGAGGCCGCGCCAGAGTCCTACAAGGACCGAAAGAGCCAATACCGCGATGATGATGAGGTCGACCGCGTTCATGTGGCGTCTAGTCCGTTAGAGGGTCAGTTAGCGCTGACGACGTTGCCGTCGAGACCGAGCTTGGCCTTGATCTGGTCGCGCAGGGACACCGCATCGCTGCGCTGGGTCTGCGGGCCGGCGCGCACACGCCACAGGCGCTTGCCGCCAGCGCTGACCGAATCCACGAAACCGTCGAAACCGTTGGCGCGCAACTTGTCACGCAGGGCTACGGCGTCGGCCTGGCTACCCATGGCGGCCACTTGCACCGCCCAGGCGCCCGCTCGTACGGGTGTCGCGGCGGCGGGAGCCGGCACATCGCCCTGCGGCGTGGTGGCCCCTGCCTCGAGCCTAGCCGGAGCACCCGGTATCGACTGGCTGATTTTAAGCCGCGCCGCCTCGGCAGCGGCACGGGTCTCGAACGGACCAGCACTGACCAAGGTCAGCGTCTTGCCGGCACGCTGAATCGGCTCGCCGCGCACGGGATAACCCAGGGCGCGCACGCGCTGCATCAGGCGATTGGCGCCTTCTGGAGCGTAAGCGCTGAGATTGACGCCATAGATACCGCGCGCGGCCGTTGCCGGTGGCAGCGCGGGAGCAGGCGGCGGCGTGACCTGCGAAGGTGGCGCTGCGACCGGGCGGCTCGTATTAATCGCCGTTTTCGGAGATGTGGCGGGAATAACCGGCTGTGACGACGGTACCGGAAGCTGCTGCACCGGCGCAGGGGTTGCTGGCGCTGCCGTAGTGCCAGGAGAGGACGGGTGACTGCCACCGATATTCACCGTAGCCAAACCGTTCGCGTTCGGAGCCACCGACGTAGCGGGCGCCACACTGGCGGCCCCTGCGGCACCCTGGGTCGACAGACTCATCGTCTTGGTCTGCAAGTCGCGATCGGGCGCCGGAGGAATGGTCAGGCTGACCGATTGATCGGTACCCGTGGAGGGCGGCTTGCTTGAGAAGAACATCGGCACGAACAGGATTGCCAGCGCAACGAGGACGGCAGCTCCCAACAGGCGTGTGTTCAAGGTGGACTCCAGACAACCAGCTTGTGCGTGACGCGGCGATTATACCTGTCCCCGTCACCTGACATGACAGAATCAAATACTTGATTCAGCCAGCCGTTTCTGCCAGCACCGCGGAAGCGACGAAAAACGACCCGAACGCAAGAATGCGCTCGCCATGCTGGGCCGCTGCGCGCGCCGCAGCGAGCGCGTGCCTAACGTCGGCGTGCGTGTCGAAACCCGCATGCGGCAATGCGTGTCGCAGCACACCCGCCAACACGATCGCAGGCAGGCCGCGTGGTGTGTCCTGATCCAGGCTGGCCAGGTGCCAATGTGCAATACGTGCGCCTAGCGCGGTCATCACGCCGCTTACATCTTTATCGGAAAGTGCGCCGTAGACAGCATGTACACGCCCGCCCGGCTGTGCATCCAGCCACTCGGCGAGCGCCCTAGCCGCCTGTGGGTTGTGTCCCACGTCGACAATCAACGCCGGATCGCCACCTAGCGACTGCAAACGTGCCGGCGCGCGCGGCAGGTGCATGCCCGCCACGGCAATGCGTGCAAGTTCGGCCGTATCGACAAGATGCAGCGCATGCAACGCAGCGATGGCCGCAGAAGCGTTGGCATATTGCACCGGCGCAGCGAGTTCGGGATCGGGCAGCGTCAATTTGATGCCATCGCCATGATGCCAATGCCAGCCATAAGCCGCGCGTTCGACCTTGAAATGACGCCCGGCCTGCTCGATCTGCGCTTCCTGCATGAGCAGCGCCTCCAGCAATCCGTGAGGCGGATCGAGCTCACCGACGATCGCAGGTTTGCCGCGGCGCGCGATACCCGCCTTTTCTCGGCCAATGCTGTCGCGATCGGGTCCCAGCCACTCCACATGATCCAGATCCACGGTGGTGATCACCACAGCATCGGCGTCCACGACGTTGACCGCATCGAGACGACCGCCCAGCCCGACTTCGAGCACGGCAACATCGAGATCAGCACGCGCGAACAGATCAAAAGCTGCGAGCGTGCCGAATTCGAAATAGGTCAGCGGAATCTCGCCCCGAGCGAGTTCGATACGCTCGAAACTGTCGATCAACGCTGTATCGACGGCATCGACACCGTCGATACGAATGCGCTCGTTGTAACGCATGAGATGCGGCGAGGTGTAGCAACCGACCCGCCGTCTCGCCGCGGTCAGCATGGCTTCGAGAAAAGCGACCGTCGAACCCTTTCCATTGGTGCCACCGACCGTGATCACACGTTTTGCCAAGCTCGGTGCGTCCATGCGCTGCCATACGGCGCGCACCCGGTCCAAACCCATATCGATGCCTAGCGCGTGGACGCTCTGCTGGTAGTCAAGCCATTCGGCAAGGGTTCTGGGTTTCACGCGAGACTCCGGTTGCAGGCCCGCGCAACATAAGGGCAGCGCCGTCCTCGCACAATCCCTTTAAAAAAGATGCATACCCGTGGCATGCAGCGCCCAGTACATGGCGAACAGCGACCAGAACGTGCGCTTGAGCGCTTTGCCCGCCAAAAAAGCGGCCAGCAAACCGATCAACAGCGGCATGTACTTGTCGAGCGTACTGCGAGTGTCGTTAGCGACGTTCATGAATGGGTCCTCCCGCACCTCGGTGGTGCGGGAGAGATCATCCGCCCGCGTGCATTGCCGCGGCAGGCGCAGACGTCATCTGTCGTATCTGACAGGCGTCATCTAGGCACTCTTATCGAGCAATGGCTTGAGCAAATCCAGTGGCAGCGGGAACACGATGGTGCTGGTCTGGCCGCTGCTGGACATGTTGGCCAATGTCTGCAGATAACGCAGTTGCAAGGCCTGCGGTTGCTGCGACAGCATCGCGGCCGCATCGCGCAATTTCTCCGCCGCCTGCATTTCGCCCTCGGCGTGAATCACCTTGGCGCGACGCTCGCGCTCCGCTTCAGCCTGGCGGGCGATCGCGCGCACCATGGTTTCGTTGAGGTCGACATCCTTGATCTCCACATTGGTGATCTTGATGCCCCAGGGATCGGTCGCCTCGTCCAGGATCTGCTGCAGACTGTGATTGATCGAATCGCGCTGCGACAGGATCTCATCCAGCTCATGCTGGCCGAGGACCGAACGCAATCGTGTCTGCGACAACTGACTAGTGGCCTGGAAAAAATCGGCCACTTGCAACACCGACTTGTCGGGCTCCACCACGCGGAAATACACCACGGCATTCACGCGCACGGAGACGTTGTCGCGGGAAATGACATCCTGCGGCGGCACATCCATCACCGTTACGCGAAGGTCCACGCGCGTCATCCGCTGCACCACCGGCACCAAGATCACCAGGCCCGGTCCTTTGGTGCCGGTGTAGCGCCCCAGCGTCAACACGACGCCACGCTGGTATTCCGGCAACACCTTGATCGACGAAAACAACAGCGCAATCACGACAAGCACGATAACGCCACTAAAACCGATCATGAGGACTCTCCTTCGCTTGCTGGCGCAGCCTTCACCCGCAGCAACAATCCCTGCCGGCTCACTACGCGCACAAGCGCACCGGCGGGAAGCGCCGCCTCGCACTGCACACGCCAGCGTTCACCGCCGATGCGCACCCAACCCTCACCGCCAGCCGTCACGGCTTGCAGTAGCTCACCTGTGTTCTGTTGCATCTGCTTCTCGCCATTGAAGGCGCGAGCACGACGCGCACGCATCACAAGCCGCAACAACAACCCAAGCATCACGATGGCGCAGCATGCAATACCCACAATGACGCCGAGGTTCACCGTGTAGCCGGGCACGTCGGTACGGAACAGCATGATCGAACCCAGCACAAAGGCGATCACACCACCCACGCCAAGCACACCCGCCATGGGTACGAAAACTTCTGCCAGTAGCAGCGCGACGCCCAATGCCATCAGGAACAATCCCGCATAGCTCACAGGCAATAGCTGAAGCGCATAAAGGCCGATCAGCAGACAAATGCCGCCGACCACGCCCGGAAAGAAGGTACCGGGGTGAAACGCCTCCAGGACCAAGCCATAAATGCCAACCAATAGCAGGATGTAAGCAATGGTTGGATTGGTGATGATGCCGAGGAAGCGCGCGCGCCAATTCGGCGGATAGTCGCGCACAGGTAGATCGCGAAAAACAAGAGTCAGGTTTTGATTGCCTATTCGCATGACGCGACCGTTGGCTTGGATCAACAACGATCCAGTATCCGTTGCCACAAAATCGATCACATGCTGTGCCGCCGCTTCGCTCGCCGTCAGCGTTGCAGCGCCACGCACCGCCTGTTCGGCCCATACCGCATTGCGCCCATGCATTTGCGCCAACGAGCGAATAGTCGCGATCGCGTCGTTGAGCACCTTGTTAGATTCCGCATCCACTGGTATGCCGCTCCCGGATACCGTTTTATCCGTTGATCGACTTGTTGCAGGCAGACCATTGCCCAGCGGGGATGGCATCGGCGTACTGCCACCGAGGTCAACCGGCGTGGCAGCACCTAGGTGAGTTGCCGGTGCCATGGCGGCAATCGGACAGGCATAAAGAATATAGGTGCCTGCCGAGGCAGCGCGCGCACCGGCCGGTGCGACATATCCAAGCACTGGCACCTTCGCCGCGAGGATGTGCGCAATGATGTCGCGCATCGACTCGACCAGACCTCCCGGCGTATCCAGTTGCAGCACGATCGCCGTAGCACCGTCATCGGTGGCGCGCTGGATTGCGCCATCTACGTACTCCGCGGCAGCTGGGCCGATCGGGCCGATCAACGCGATGCGCGCCACGAATGCCGTATTGGATTGCGTCGCAGGAGCTTCAGCCGTCGAGCGCGTCCACGCCAGCGCCAGTGCTGCGCACAACGTAACACTCAGCGCGATCCGTCCACGTCGTGACATGACACTGGCCTCCCGGCCGACATGATCACCATAAGCCGCTTCGTGCGGCGGCTGTCGATGGAATAGTACGCTCCTGCTGGTGTGAAGGCGCGAAAATTCTGGAATAACGTCTACGTAACCCGTCGCAAACGCAAAGCGTTGCCCACCACGGATACTGACGACAGGCTCATGGCTAGCGCTGCAATCATCGGCGACAACATGATGCCGAACAGCGGATACAGCACACCGGCTGCCAGCGGCACGCCCAGTGCGTTATAGACAAAGGCAAAAAACAGGTTCTGTCGAATATTTCGCACCGTGGCTAGCGACAACGCACGTGCATGCAGAATGCCGCTCAAACTCCCTTTTACCAAGGTGAGCTGCGCGCTTTCCATCGCGATGTCCGTACCCTGCCCCATCGCTATGCCGATGTCAGCGGTTGCCAACGCTGGCGCATCGTTGATGCCGTCACCCGCCATCGCGACGCGCCTGCCCTGATTGCGCAGGGATTCAATGACCGCAGCCTTGCCCGCAGGCGATACATCTGCGTGTATTTCATCGATTCCCAAGGTATGCGCCACGTTGGCAGCCGTGATCGCGTTATCGCCGGTCAACATGACGATGCGCAGACCCGCTGCTTTCAGGTCAGCTATCGCTTGCGGCGTATCCGCCTTGATGCGATCGCTCACCGAGAACAAACCCGATGGTTTACTGTCTATCGCGAGAATCATCACCGTGGCACCTTCGCCACGCAGGGCATCGGCCTTCGAACGTATTTCCGAATCGATGGCAACGCCGAGCTTTTCCATCCATCGTGCGTTGCCGAATGCAATGTGATGCTGCATCACCTGTCCGCTTACACCGCCTCCAACGAACATTTGGAAATCCGTCGCATCGCCGATAAGCACATGCTCCTGCTCGGCTGCAATCAGGATCGCTTTCGCCAATGGATGCTCGCTGGATCGCTCAAGACTTGCAGCAAGTCCCAACATATGCTCACGGCTATATTGGTCGAGCGTGACGATGGATGCCAGCGACGGCTTGCCTTCGGTCAAGGTGCCGGTCTTGTCGACCACCAAGGTATCGACATCACGCATGATTTCGATCGCTGCCGCATCTTTGAACAACAGCCCCTGCTGCGCACCTCGCCCGCTGGCAACCATGATGGAAATAGGGGTAGCCAACCCCAGCGCGCACGGGCAAGCGACGATCAATACAGATACTGCAGCGATCAGCGCATGGGCAAAACGCGGATCCGGTCCGAGCCAAACCCAGCTTGCGAAGGCCAGTGTCGCCGCGACGATGACGGCCGGCACGAACCACGCAGCGACACGATCGGCAACGCGTTGCAACGGTGCCTTGCTGCGCTGTGCCTGCGCGACTTGCGCGACAATTTGCGCCAGCAAGGTTGACGCTCCAATTTTTTCCGCGCGCATGGTCAGCGCACCTTGCTGATTGACGGTGCCGCCGGTCAATGCATCGCCTTGCGCCTTCGTTACGGGAATGGGCTCGCCCGTCAGCATCGATTCGTCTACCTGGCTGGCGCCACTCAGCACCACACCGTCCACCGGCACTTTTTCGCCGGGACGAATGCGTAATACGTCACCGACTTGCACGTCGTCTAGCGGCACGTCGTGTTCTTCGTTGTGCTCGGATAATCGTCGCGCTGTCTTGGGCGTTAAACCCAACAACGCCTTCAACGCTTCGCCCGTGCGCCGGCGCGCGCGCCATTCCAGAAAATCGCCGAGTGTGACCAGGGTGACGATCACGGCCGCCGATTCGAAATACACCGCAACGTTCCCGTGCATGTCGCGAAAGCCGGGAGGAAATATCTGCGGCAACAAGAAGGCCAGCGCACTGTAAACCCACGCCACGCCGGTGCCGACGGCAATCAACGTGTACATATTGGGTTGCCAGGGTCGCAGCGAGCGCCAGCCACGTGCAAAGAACGGCGCGCCGCCCCAGAGCACCACAACGCTAGCGAACACGGCTTCGAACCAGCCCACAGTGTCGCGCCATGCATTCGGCAAAGACACACTCATATGCGGCAACATGCCAAATGCGAAGACCGGAAGCGTCATTCCAATCAGTAAGCACAGCCGGTGCCACATAGCTCGTGCTTCGCCGCCATCGTCCTCTTCCAGGGTCGGCATCATCGGCTCGAGGGCCATGCCGCACTTTGGGCAATCGCCAGACCCGATTTGTTGCACTTCCGGATGCATGGGACAGGTGTAGATGGCGGACGAATGTTCCGGCGATACGTGCGCGCTTTGAGAATGCACGCCCATGGCAACGGGCGCCACTTGCGCATAGCGCGAAGGTTCGGCATCGAACTTTGACTTGCAGCCTGCGCAACAAAAGTAAAACATCTGGCTCGCGTATTCGCTGCAATGTTTTGAACCTGCTGTCTCCACACTCATGCCGCAGATGGGATCGCGTGCTTTGCTCTGCTCTACATGACAGCATTTTCCTTCCGCGCTCATGCCTGCGGCTCCTCACCTACTAAAGCGCGCAGGATCGGGCACTGATCCGGATCGCCGCGTCCGGGACACGCTTCGATCAATTGCTCCAGGCCCTGGCGAATACGTGTGAGTTCGGCAATACGTGCATCGATATGGGCCAATCGTCGTTCCGCACGTTGCCGCACGGCTTTTACACCGCGATGGCGATCCGCGGACAACGCCAGCAGATCGCGAATCTCTTCGAGCGTGAAACCCAGATCCTTGGCCCGACGAATAAAGCGCAGACGACTGACCGCCGTTTCGTTGTAGCTGCGGTAGCCCGATGCGCGTCGTAAAGGTTCGGGCAGCAATCCTTCGCGTTCGTAATAGCGGATGGTGTCGATGGGAACGCCGGCGCGCTTGGCGACGGCACCGATAGTCAGGGAGGGCGTCTGAGTGTTCATGCACAAAGTCTAGACCTTTGATCCAGGTCCAGAGTCAAGCGGTGGCCCGGTGGGCATTTTCTCGCCCATTCAGCGGTTCATTTTCCAGCCAGCTATCGCGCCGCCATCCCATTACGCTTGCGCAACCTTCAGGGCGGACCCAAAAGCGTGCATTCCCAGAACACCGATCAACACACTCGTGCATCGCTTCCTGTCGCCCCATCGCTCGATCCAACACTCGCCTCTGCCCACATGCCACGGCAGTTCCGGCCGCTGGATCGTCGCGTCGTATGGATCAGCTTCGTCGCCATGCTGCTGGGTGCGGCGGTGGCGGTGGTCGCCAAGGCACTCACGGCCCTGATTGGGCTTTTCACCAATCTGGCTTTCTACGGTCGATGGAGCTACGACTTCGTCAGCCCAGCCGGCAATCACCTCGGCAAATGGGCCATTGTGGTTCCGGTGATCGGCGGCCTGATCGTGGGTGTCATGGCGCGTTGGGGCTCTCGCGCGATTCGCGGGCACGGCATTCCCGAAGCGATGGAACAGGTGCTGCTCAACGAAAGCCGCATTCCGCCGCGTATCACGTGGCTGAAGCCAGTTTCCTCTGCGGTTGCCATTGGCACCGGCGGACCGTTCGGCGCGGAAGGCCCGATCATCGCGACCGGCGGCGCGCTCGGCTCGCTCATCGCTCAACTCATGCACGTGACGGCCGACGAGCGTAAAACCCTGCTCGCAGCAGGCGCTGCAGCCGGCATGGCCGCGGTGTTCTCGGCACCTATTGCCGCCGTGCTGCTGGCGATCTAACTATTGCTGTTCGAACGCCGCGCACGCTCGCTGATTCCCGTGGCGTTAGCCACCACGGTCGGCACGGGCGTTCGTTACCTGCTCGAAGGGAACCAGCCTATGTTCCCGATGCCTAATATCGCCACGCCCACCCTACCCGCCCTGGCTGCTTACATTGTGTTGGGCCTGATCGTCGGCGTGGTAAGCGTAGGAATCACCAAACTGACGTACGCGATCGAAGATGGCTTCGAGAAGCTGCCCATTCACTGGATGTGGTGGCCCGCGCTCGGCGGCATCGTGGTCGGTGTCATCGGCTATTTCATGCCGCTGACGTTGGGCGTGGGGTATACCAACATCGCCGCCGTGCTCGCCGGACAGATCGGTCTTGGCGCCATGCTCGCACTCTGCCTGCTGAAGCTGCTTTCGTGGTCGGTGGCCTTGGGCAGCGGGACGTCGGGCGGAACGCTCGCGCCGCTCTTCACCATCGGCGGTGCCTTGGGTGGTGTGTTAGGTATCGGCCTGGCGAACGTGGCGCCGTGGCTGCAGATCGATCCGCGCATGGCGGCCTTGGTTTGCATGGCCGCGATTTTTGCTGGCGCGTCGCGCGCGTTCCTTACGTCGGTCGTGTTCGCCTTCGAGACGACCCAACAGCCCCATGGGCTGTTGCCGTTGCTGGGGGCATGCGCAGCGGCGTATCTGATTTCGGGCTTGATGATGCGCAACACGATTATGACGGAGAAGATCGTACGTCGCGGCGTGCGCGTTCCGTCCGACTACGCGGCGGACTATCTTGATCAGATTTACGTGCGCGACGCATGCAGTCGCCATGTTGCGAGTTTGCGCGGCAACCAGACCATCGCGGAGGTCCGCGCATGGCTGGCATCGGCGAGCGCGCCCGCGAAACATCAGGGGTTTCCCGTTGTGAACGACAACGGCGATCTATTGGGCGTCGTAACACGTCGTCATCTCTACGATGCCGCACTGAGCGACGAGACAGAGATCAAATCGTTGATACAGCGCGCACCGCTGGTTGTGCGTGAAGACCACACGTTACGCGAAGCGGCCGATCATATGGTTGAGACGGATGTCGGCCGGTTGGTAGTGGTCAGCAAGCAGGTGCCGCATAAGATGATTGGGATCATTACGCGCGGTGATTTGCTGGCGGCGCATGCGAGAAGGCTAAGAGAGGCACGGCAAGCATCCCGGCATTTAGGGCGCAAGCCTGCGGGTGCCTGACATGCGGTGACGCATGAATGATCTGTCGACCGTCTTCGCAACATGAAGAGGGTCGTCGATGACTTAAACTAACGCGTCTTCCGCGGCTACAAAACCGCCCGTCTGCCGTTGCCACAATCGCGCATACAGGCCGCCATGCGCGATCAATTGCGCATGCGTTCCTGTCTCGACCACTTGGCCCTTGTCCATCACCACCAGCCGATCCATGCGCGCGATGGTCGACAGACGATGCGCAATCGCGATCACAGTCTTGCCCTCCATCAGCAATTCCAGGCTCTCTTGGATGGCCGCTTCCACCTCTGAATCGAGCGCCGAGGTTGCCTCGTCGAGCACGAGAATCGGAGCATCCTTCAGCAACACGCGCGCAATCGCGACGCGTTGCCGTTGACCGCCCGACAACTTCACGCCACGCTCACCGACATGCGCATCCAGGCCGCGGCGTCCTTCGCCATCGATAAGGTTGGGAATGAATTCATCGGCCCGCGCCTTGCGGACCGCTTCAAGCAGTTGGGCCTCGCTGGCGTCGGGGCGGCCGTAAAGCAGGTTGTCGCGCACCGAGCGATGCAGCAGCGACGTGTCCTGCGTGACCACGCCAATCTGCGAGCGCAGGCTTTCTTGCGTTACCTGGGAGATATCCGTGCCATCGATGCGGATATGACCGCCTTCCAGATCGTACAGGCGCAATAGCACGTTCACGAGGGTGGATTTGCCGGCACCGGAGGGGCCTATCAGGCCGATTTTCTCGCCTGGCCGCACGCTCATGTTCAGCCCGGCGATAATGCCGCCCTGCTTGCCATAGTGAAAGTGGATGTCATCGAAATGCACTTCGCCGGCGACAACTTCCAGCGGCATGGCCCCTTCGCGATCTTGCACCGCGCGCGGCTGCGAGATGGTGGTGATGCCATCCTGCACGGTACCGACGTTCTCGAAGATGCCGTTGACCACCCACATGATCCAGCCGGACATGTTGTTGATGCGGATCACCAGGCCCGTGCAAAGCGCGATCGCGCCGACCGTGATCCTGCCTTCGCTCCATAGCCATACCGCAACAGCCGATGTGCCGACGATCAGGAACCCATTGAGCGTAGTGATGGAGGCATCCATCGCCGTAGTGAGGCGAGTCATGCTGCGCAGTTTTTCCGTCTGCTCCTCCATCGCTTCGGCGACATAGGCCTCTTCGCGCTGGGTGTGTGCGAAGAGCTTCAACGTCAATACGTTGCTGTAGCCGTCGACAATGCGCCCCATCAGCTTCGAGCGTGCCTCGGACGCCAGCCACGACCGCTGGCGCGTACGCGGAATAAAAAAGTAAAGCGTGCCGACATAGGCGAACAACCACACCACCAGCGGTGCCGCCAGCCAGACGTCCGCTTTCGCGAACATCACGATCGCGCTACCGGTGTAGATGGCGACGTACCAAATCGCATCGACAATCTGCACCGCCGATTCGCGCAACGAAGCGCCGGTTTGCATGATGCGGTTGGCGATACGCCCTGCATAGTCGTTCTGGAAAAAGCCCAGACTCTGACGAATGACGTAACGATGGTTCTGCCAGCGGATGCGATTGGTGAGATTCGGCACAACGGCCTGATTCACCAGCAGATCGTGCAGCCCAATAAAGATCGGGCGCAGCACCAGGGCCACGAAACCCATCCACAGCAATTCGCGACCGTGTACCTGGAAGAACGTCTTGCCGGGAACGCCCTTGGCCATATCGACAATGCTGCCGATAAAGCCGAACAGCGAGACCTCCACCAAGGCCACGCCAAACCCCACCACGATCGCGGCCGCGAACACCGGCCAGACCTGGCGCAGATAGAACACGTAAAACCGCCCCACAGTGGGTGGCGGCATGCTGTCGACTGGCTCCTTGAAGGCATCGATCAGCGATTCGAACCAACGGAAGATCACGGCGCGTCGTCCCTTTATCGAGCCACAGACATGGGGGTCGAAGCGACAATATACAGGGGTGCGCGCTGGCGGGTCGTCACGTTTCTTTGGCGTGACAATCTTTAGTGGTGTGGCTGAATGCCAACCGCCTATAAAAACCAATCACTGAACGAACACATTGACCGTCCGGCACACCCCTCCGATCATGCCCGGTATGAGCAACCTTCTCCGTAAGCTTTTAGTCCTTCCGCTCGCTCTGAGCGTGCTGTCCCTCCACGCACAGGCCCCAGCCGCGTCCACGTCGGCACCAGCCAGCGCAAGCTCCGTGCAAGATCCAGCGCAGGCCATCGTCAGCCTTAATAAGCAACTGGACGGCATCAAAACAACGTTGAGCGGCAAACAGGCCAATGCACCGCTCCCCGAACTGCGCTCGGAAACACGCGATGTGCAGCAGCAGGCCAGCCAATGGGTCGAAACTTTGGCCCCGCAGATGGAAAGCCTGCAAGCGCGCCTTACCGTGCTCGGCCCGCCGCCAGCGGCCGGCGCACCTGCGGAAACGCCTGCAGTCAGCCAGCAGCGGCGTCAACTCGAGCGTGACAAGAGCAAGCTGGACAGTGAAATTAAACAAGC
>JAATFF010000047.1 GCA_015655335.1 Lysobacterales bacterium
GCGCTTCTGTGCAGCCGCCGCAGCAATCGAGCTTGCGATCATCACCCTGACTTAATGGAAGACCGGCTTTTCGTGGCTCAACCGCGGTTACGAGTACACGCTCTTGTGTGGCTTCGTCTGCTTCGCCATCGCGCTGCGGGGCGGCGGACCGTATTCGGTCGATCGCAAGATCGGCACCGAGCTCTGAACTACGCCGTCTCGAACTGCAGCTTGGCGAGCCGGGCATAGAGGCCGTCGCGCGCGGCGAGGCTGTCGTGCGTGCCCTCTTCGACGATCCGGCCGTGGTCGAGCACCAGAATGCGGTCGCAGGACAGCACGGTCGCAAGCCGGTGCGCGATCACCAGCGTGGTGCGGCCTTTTTCCAACCGCTCGAGCGCCTGCTGGATAGCCGCTTCCGATTGTGCATCCAGGGATGATGTCGCCTCGTCCAGCAACAACAGCGGTGCGTCGCGCAGAATCGCTCGGGCGATGGCGATGCGCTGGCGTTGGCCGCCGGATAGGCGCACGCCGCGTTCACCCAGTTCTGCGTTGTAGCCGTTTTGCAGCAGCTGAATGAAATCGTGCGCCTCGGCCGCGCGCGCGGCAGTGTGCACTTCATCGTCGCTGGCGTCCTGTCGTCCGAAGCGGATGTTGTCGGCCGCCGTGCCGCCGAAGATCACTGTTTCCTGCGGCACCAAGGCAATCGCGCCGCGCAGTTCCGGTAGCGTCATCGCGCGCAAATCGACCCCATCGAAACTGATGCGGCCACGTTGTGGATCGTAGAAGCGCAACAGCAGTGCGAAAACCGTACTCTTGCCGGCACCCGACGGTCCCACCAGCGCTACCGTTTCGCCCGGCCGAATATCCAGATTGAAATCGTTCAACGCGGGCGCGTCGGTGCGGGTGGGGTAGTGGAAATCGACACCTTCGAAACGTAGCGCGCCATGCACCGGTTGCGGCAATGCGATAGGGTTCGGCGGATCGGCGATGGTCGCCTGTTCGGTGAAAAGCTCGCCGATGCGCTCCATGGCACCGGCGGCGCGCAGCACGTCGCCCCATACATCGGACAGGCTCATCATCGAGCCGCCGGAAAGCACGGCATACCCCACCAACTGGGCCAGTACACCTGCATCAAGCGTTCCCGCCAGCACGTCGCGCGCACCGACCCAAAGCACGAGCGTGATCGCGCCAAAGAACAACATGATGACCACCGCCGTGAGCACCGTGCGCATGCCGATGCGCTGACGTGCTGTGGCCAACGCGCGGAAGATGGCGTTACCGTAACGGTCGCTTTCGATGCCTTCGCGCGCATAGGCTTTGACGGCTGGCGCTGCGTTGAGCGTCTCGTTGGCGATCGCAGCGGCATCGGCAAGACGATCTTGGCTGGCGCGCGAAAGCTTTTGTACGCGGCGTCCAAACAGCAGGATCGGAAGCACCACGGCGGGAATCACCAGCGCAGTCAGGCCCGCCAAGCGCGGACTGGTCCAGATCATGGCAACGCTGGCGCCGATGAGCATGACGGCACTGCGCAACGCCACGGAGATGCCCGAACCGACCAGCGCCTGTACCACCTCGGTGTCGGTACCGAGGCGAGAGATCAATTCGCCCACGCGGCTGCGTTCGAAAAAGCCCACATCCAACCGGATCACATGCGCATACAGTTTCGCGCGCAGTGCGGCGAGCGTGCGCTCACCCAGCAAGCTGATGCAGTAAAAGCGCGCGGCGGTCGCAAAGGCCATCACCAGCGCCACCGCAAACAGTCCTAGGAAGCTGGCATTGATCGCCGCTGTGCTGGAGTTGCGAAAGCCGTGGTCGATCATGTGCCGCACTGCCGTCGGCAGCACCAGCGTGGCGCCTGAGGAAATGCCCAGGAACACCAGCCAGCCCAGCGCCAACATCCGATGAGGCTTTACGAACGGCCATAGCAAGCGCAAAGAGCCGATACGGCGCGGCGGTTTCGGGTCGTTGGCGGGAGGGGTGCTCATGGAGTCTCGCGGCAGGCTGATCGAACTCAGATGGGGCTAGCCTTGCGCGATTCAATCACAACGTACTAGCCGAGAGATGCGTCGGGCTCGCCGGCCATCTTAGGGCTGCGACTCCCCAACCACTCCCTCAAGCGCAGGAAAGGTCGTTCTACGCCGTAGTGAAGCAATGCGCCAACGAGGAAGATAGCTATGGCATAGATCGCGAAAGCCGGCAGTCCATGGATGGCCGGTCGCGAAGCCAATGCGGTGGCTATCCCATGTATGACCAGCTTGTGGCTGAGGTAAAGGCTATAGGACAACGCCGCAATCCAGCCCGCACCGGGCACGTGCCAGCGTCCGAAACTTCGCGACCCAGCGGCTGCCGCGACCAACAAGGCAACGCCAAGGGAAAGCAACGGGAACCCGAATACGGTCGCCGCAAAAGCGGTGCGATCACGGAACAGCCCAATGGCTATGCCCGTCGCGATCAGCCCGGCGAAGGCCAGCCAGTTCGCCCGCGCCTGCAGTGCCGACCACCAGGAGGCGCGATAGGTCTGGATAGCCGCCAGCATGACACCCGCGAGCAAGCCATCGAGTCGTGTATAGGTCGGGTAGTAAATGCTTTCGAGATAATTCGTCGCGTGCAGCGATGCATAGCCGCGAATCAGCATGCCTGCCACGATCACGCCGATGCCTGCGCAAACAGTCACCGTCGTGGAAGGGCGGCGAGTCAACAACCAGGCAAGAAATGGAAACAGAAGATAGAACTGCTCCTCGACACACAACGACCACGCGTGCGAGAACGCCTGGTTATGGTCGTAGTCGATCAACAGATTCAGCGTGAACGTCAGGAACTGCCACACCGGCTGCATGCCAGGCGCCTCGCGCCACGAGGGGAACAGCACGTAGACCGCTAGCACCACCAGAAAAGCCGGCAAAATGCGAAAAGCCCGGCGCAAATAGAACTGGCCAAAGCGCAGCGGTTCGCGTCGACTCAGTGGCTTGAGCAGCTGGTAACCAATCAGGTATCCACTCAGCACAAAGAACAGGTCGACGCCCATCCAGCCGTATTGTGCGAGCGCATTGAAGGGATCGCTCAAGCCGCCGACGATCCACGAGTGGAACAACATCACCCATACGATGGCGATGGCACGTAACACGTCGAGCCCAGGCAGGCGATTCATGAGTCCCCCGATCGGCATACGTCCGAGCCCCGCGCCTCGAGAACATGGTCCGACAAAGCGGGCAGTGTGGAAGGTGTACCTGTAACGCAGGAGGCTGCTTTCGGGCGTTTCGCTGACCGTGCATCTGCTTGGCGAACATGTCATTCCAGGAGATAGGCTTCACTGCGGCCGCGGCTGATATCGACGACGCGCGCCTTGGCCTCGGTGACCTGATCTTGCGGCATACGTATGTGCAAGCTCACCCCGGTGGCATCGAAGTCTTCCTGTTCGATCACGGCACCGATGTCCCTCAGGCGAGCTTTCATACGGGCCAGATCGGCAAAGTCGCAACGCACACGCAGTCGCGCCGTCACGACGAGGGGAGTGCGCGCGGCAAGTCGAAGACATTCGGCAGCGGTGCCACCATAGGCGCGCGCCAGACCACCCGCACCGAGCTTGATCCCCCCATACCAACGCGTCACGACAACGACGACGCGATCGACGCCTTGTCCTTCGATGGCTTGAAGGATAGGGCGGCCGGCAGTGCCGCCAGGTTCGCCATCATCGTTGAAGCGGTAGTCCTGGCCGATTCGGTACGCCCAGCAGTTGTGCGTCGCTGTGGTGTCGCTTATCTGTTGCACATAGGCCAGCGCTTGCGGCGGCGCTTCGACCGGCGCGGCGTGAGCAAGAAAGCGGCTTTTGCGAATCTCCTCGCCATGGCTAGAGGCGGTGACGAGGGTATGCAGCATTTGGTTCATGCCGTGCAGGTTAGACGAAGCGAAGGCGGCCCACCTAGGGTCGCTTGCGTTACGCTGCCCGCTTTCGCGGGGGCGAGCGCATGACGATTCTGTTGCTGCTGGTGCTTTGGTTCATGGGTTACGGTTTTGGCCGCTTTGGCTGGCGCCGATGCCAGTGGTCTTTTTACGGACTGACATTGCTGTTTTTACTGGCCGCCGGTTGTGGTCCGTTGCCGGCCTGGTTGTTGAGCCGTCTGCAGGCACCGTACGCGACACGGCCAGATATCTCTTGGGCGCCGCGCAATGCCATCGTGCTGCTGGGCGCAGGTACGTCACGCGTCGCTGTTACTGAACAGGTCGAGCCGACCCTTTTTGCCGACGGCCGCATCATCGAGGCTTATACGCTTTACCGTTCATGTCGAGAGAGCGGCGGAGATTGCAAGCTGGTCGTCAGTGGCGGCGACGCGTTTCGCAATGGGGTCCCGGAGGCAGTGGTCTATGCGGCCGTGTTGGAGCGGTTGGGTGTGGCGCACACCGATCTGACACTGGAATCACGCAGCGTGAATACCTGGCAGAACGCGCAGTTCGTCCGTCCGATACTCGCCGCTTATGCGCCGCAACGGGTAGTGCTGGTTTCTTCAGCCGTGCACTTGAATCGCGCACGGGCCTATTTCGTGCATTTCGGCGTTGACGCCATGCCCGTACGGGGAGACTACGTCGACGTAAGGATGCCTTGGGTGCCCAACAGCGGGAACTTGGCGCTGACGGATATCGCCCTGCACGAGTACTTCGGCGTGCTGACGTATCACATTTACAACCGCATGGGATGGAACGCGCCACCCAGCCGGAATGGCGCACCTTGATGCTGTGATATGGCTCGTCAATCCGGCAGAAACCGGAGTGACGAGCCACATGTGCGGCTGTCTCAGCCTTCGCGCGTAAGCGATGCCAGATCAATAACGAAACGGTAGCGCACGTCGCTCTTGAGCATGCGTGCATAAGCGTCGTTGATATCCTGGATATTGATCATCTCCACGTCTGCACTGATGCCGTGCTCGGCGCAGAAATCCAACATTTCCTGCGTCTCAGGCAGGCCGCCGATCAACGAGCCGGCGATGGAGCGGCGACCGAAAATAAGCGTTCCGGAGTGCACCGGCGGTTCGATCGGTTCGACCAAGCCGACCAGCACGTGTACGCCGTTCAACTTCAGCGTGGCGAGGTAAGGATTGAGATCGTGAGGGTGCGGCACCGTGTCGAGAATAAAGTCGAAGTGACCGGTGGCCGCTGCCATCTGCTTGGGATCGGTGGACAGCACCACGTGATCGGCACCGAGGCGGCGCGCTTCTTCTTCCTTGCCTGGCGAACGTGTAAACAACGTGACATCGGCGCCCATCGCCTTGGCAAACTTCAAACCCATATGACCCAGGCCACCCAGCCCGACGACGGCTACCTTGTGGCCTTTGCCGATGTTCCAGTGGCGCAGTGGCGACCACGTCGTGATGCCGGCGCAAAGCAGCGGTGCTGCGGATTTCGGATCGAGGCCGTCAGGAATGCGCAGCACAAACTTGTCCGATACCACGATGTTCTCGGAATAACCGCCATAGGTCGTCGACTGGTCGTGACGATCGGTACCGTTGTAGGTAAAGGTGGGGACTTCTTTGCAGTACTGTTCAAGGCCTTGTGCGCAGGCATCGCAATGCTGGCAGGAGTCGACCAGGCAACCCACGCCGACCATGTCGCCGGCCTTGAACGCGGTGACTTTGGCGCCTACGGAAGTGACCCGGCCGATGATTTCGTGCCCGGGAACCATCGGATACTTGGCACCACCCCACTCGTTACGCGCTTGGTGGATGTCGGAATGGCAGACGCCGCAATAAAGGATATCGATCACCACATCGTCCGGACGCGGGTCACGCCGCTCGAATCGGTGAGGCGCCAGAGGTGTGGTGGCAGATTGCGCGGCGTAGCCACGGATGCTGAGAGCCATGTATGTCTCCTGGGGGGAACGGCGGGTGGACGCAGGCGACAAGTATGCGCAGCGAAGCGGGATTGAGGTAGTCAGATCCTGCGAAATGCTTGCCCGATTCTGCAAAGTCCGTTTTAAGGGCTCGCCATCGCCCGTAGGAACAGGCAATCTATCGGTTCCGAAATGGCGCCGTTTTTTGCATGAATAGTCAACTAAAGCCCGCCGTAACCCCCTCGCGGCTGCAAGATAGTCGCGAGGAATTGACAGCCATCGTTGAACGATACGCTCAGGCCGAAGGTCTCACGCCAACCGCCTGGTCCGCGCTCTCGTTCTTCCGCGCCGACTCGCCCAGCGATCGCAGTTGCGCCATGTACGAGCCTTGCCTTGGGCTGCTGCTGCAGGGCAACAAGCACATCCTGTTGGGCGATGAGCGTTTCGAGCAGGAGAACGGGCATTACCTGATCAATTCGATCGACGTGCCCGTCTCGGCACAGGTCATGCGCGCGTCGCCTCACGAGCCCTGTTTGTGCATCACCTTGCGTCTGGATCCGGTGCGCATCGGCGAATGGTTATCCGAAGTGAAGTTGCCCAAGCCGGCAACGGCTACCGCGCGCGGGCTGGCATTGAGTCCGGTAAGTACCGATATCCTCGATCCGTTGCTGCGCCTGGCGCGCCTGCTCGATTCGCCGCGGGATCTGCCGCTGTTGGCACCGCTGATCGAGCGTGAGCTGATCTATCGGTTGCTTATCGGTGAGCAAGGTGCGCGATTGGCGCAGATTGCCACGGCCGGCGGTCAGGGGCAGCAAATTGCGCGTGCCATCCAGTGGCTCAAGCAGCACTACAACAAACCGCTGCGCATCGACGATTTGGCGAACATGGTGAATATGAGCGCGTCGTCGCTGCATCATCATTTTCGCGAAATCACGGCGATGAGTCCGCTGCAGTATCAGAAATTGCTGCGGCTGCATGAGGCGCGTCGCATGCTGTTGACCGAAGGTTGCGATGTGGCTACCGCCGCGCATCGTGTGGGTTATGAAAGTCCTTCGCAATTCAGTCGCGAATACAGTCGTCAACACGGCGCGCCGCCGCTGCGCGATGTGAATCGACTGCGCTATGCGGCGGGTGAGGCAAGCGCGGTGGCGAGTACGTACTAAATTTCGCGCATCACCATCAAACGAATTTCGCTCATGTCGTCGATCGCATAGCGCACGCCTTCGCGTCCGATACCGGAGAGCTTCACGCCGCCATAGGGCATGTTGTCCACGCGGAAACTGGGGACGTCGTTGACGACAACACCGCCTTGCTCCAGACCATTCCACGCGCGCATCGCGTGGTCGAGGCTGTCGGTGAAGATGCCCGCCTGAAGGCCGAAGTCGGAGTCGTTGACCATGGCGATGGCGTCGCTCATGCGCTTGAAGGGAGCGAGCAAGGCGAACGGGCCGAAGGCTTCCATGCGATTGACCTTGGCATCATGGGGCACATTTTCCATCAACGTGGCTTCCAGCATGTTGCCTTTGCGCTTGCCGCCGCACAGGAGCTTGCCGCCGGCTTTCTGCGCTTCGTCAATCCAGCCCTGCAGGCGTTCGGCAGCGGCCTCGTCGATCATCGGGCCAAGGAATACGTCTTTCTTTTTCGGGTCGCCAGCCTTGAGCTTTTCTACGGCGTCGAGCAGGCGCTTCTTCAACTCATCGTAAATCGACGCGTGAACGTAGATGCGCTGTACGCTGATGCAGCTTTGACCGGATTGGTAGAAGGCGCCAAAGATTAGTCGTTCGATGACTTTATCCAAACGCGACTTCTGATCGGCATCGACAATGCATGCGGCATTGCCGCCCAGTTCCAGCGTTACCTTCTTGTGGCCCGCTTTGGCTTTGAGATCCCAGCCGATC
The DNA here is from genome assembly GCA_015655335.1 of Lysobacterales bacterium. GTDB lineage: Bacteria > Pseudomonadota > Gammaproteobacteria > Xanthomonadales > Rhodanobacteraceae > Dyella_B. The sequence goes on from JAATFF010000047.1 coordinate 7,699, forward strand.
TGACCGCCGGTGAACGAAAGCAGCTTCAGGCGTTCGTCCTGCACCAGGGGTGTTGCGTGCTTGCCATCCAGCGTGAGTACGGAGAAGGCGCCTTTGGGTAAATCGGTTTCGGCCAATATTTCGCCGATGATCAATGCGCCGATGGGCGTTTTTTCGGAGGGCTTCAATACAAAAGGACAGCCCGCCGCAATCGCCGGCGCTACTTTGTGAGCGACCAGGTTCAAGGGAAAATTGAACGGCGTGATAAACGACACGGGACCTATCGGAACGCGTCTGGTGTAACCGTGATAGCCGTCCAGGCGTGCAGCGAGTTCCAGGTTGAGTGTTTCGCCATTCACGCGCACGGCTTCTTCGGCGGCGATGCGAAACGTCTCGATCAGGCGCGTGACTTCGCCGGCGGAATCCTTGATCGGCTTGCCCGCTTCGATGCATAGCGCCATCGCTAATTCGTCGCGGCGCTCTTCAAATCGACTAGCGCAGTGCTGTAACACGGCCTGGCGCGCCCAAGGACGGAAATCTTTCATCGGACCCGCGGCTTTCACGGCGGCCTCGATGGCTTTTTCGGTGGCGCTTGCATCCGGTACAGCGACGCGTGTCGCGACCTTGCCGCTGTACTTGTCGTAGACCTCCATCATGGTCTTGGATGTCTGCGGCTTGTTCGCCAGGTAATACGGATACGTTTTAGCAAGCATAGTGACTCCCGAAGATCAGACGGCGGCGCTCAGACGACGGATTTCCTCGTCGAGTACGCGATGGTTGTCGGAATAATCGATGGCGAGATCGATGAGATGCACGCCGCCTTCGTCGTAGGCGCGTTTGAGTGTTGGCAGAAATTCCTCGGCGCGTTCCGGCCGATGGCCGTGTGCTCCATGCGCTTGGGCGAAGAGCACGAAATCCGGATTGCCAAATTGCATCCCGTAGTCGACGTAGCCCATATCGGCTTGTTTCCAACGGATCATGCCGTAGGCGTTGTCACGCAGCAGCAAGATCACCAGATCGAGTTTCAAACGCACCGCCGTTTCCAGCTCTTGCGCATTCATCATGAAGCCGCCGTCGCCGCAGATCGCCAACACCTTGCGATCGGGATGCACCAGCTTGGCCGCCATCGCCGAGGGAAGGCCGGCACCCATGGTCGCTAGCGCGTTGTCCAGCAACACGGTATTGGGCTGGCGCGCCTTGTAGTATCGCGCGTACCAAAGTTTGTACATGCCGTTGTCCAGGCACAGGATGCCGTCGTCTGGCATGTACTTGCGCGTATCATCCACGATGCGCACCGGATGCATGGGAAAGCGTGGCTCGTCGGCGTAAAGGCCGAGCTGCGCATGAAACGCATGGCGCACTTTGTCGAAGAAGGTGAAGTCCCAATGGGGCTGCGCGCTCAGCGCATCGGTCAATCGCTCCACGGTGTGGGCGATATCGCCCACCACTTCGATTTGCGGAAAATAAACGGTGTCCACCTCGGCCGAAGAGAAATTGATGTGGATCACCGTGCGGCGTCCGCGGTGCATGAAGAACGGTGGCTTCTCCACCACGTCGTGGCCGACATTGACGATGACGTCGGCGGCATCGATAGCGCGATGTACAAAATCGCCGTCGGATAGGGCGGCATTGCCGAGCCACAAAGGGTGATCTTCGTCGACCACGCCTTTGCCCATTTGGGTGGTGAAGAACGGTATGCCGAGTTTGTCGATAAATGCGCGCAAAGCCACGGCTGTGCGCTGGCGGCTGGCGGCGGCACCGATCATCAGGATGGGATGTTTGGCGCTGCTGATGGCTTCGGCGGCCTGCACCAGCGCTGCGTCGTCCGGCGAGGGACGACGGGCGTATTCGGTAGGGAGCAGGATCGCGTCGTCGACATCGTCGCGCGCGATGTCCTCTGGCAGCTCCAGGTGTACGGCGCCAGGGCGTTCTTCTTCCGCACGCCGGAACGCCTCGCGGATGCGTGCGGGGATGGTCGCCGCCGACACGACCTGACGGGTGTATTTGGTCAGGGGCTGCATCATGTCGACCACGTCGACCAGCTGAAAAAGGCCTTGTTTATGCGTCCGAATCGGCTTTTGGCCGGTGATCATCAGCATAGGCATGGCGCCGAGCTGGGCATACGCCGCGGCCGTCACCAGGTTGGTGGCGCCTGGACCCAGTGTGGAAAGCGCTACGCCCGCTTCACCGGTGAGCCGTCCCCACGTGGCGGCCATAAAGCCGGCAGCTTGCTCGTGACGGGTGACGATCAATTGGATCGACGATTCGCGTAATGCTTCGACCAGATCCAGGTTTTCTTCGCCGGGGACGCCAAAGATGCTGCGCACGCCTTCGGCTTCCAATGCTTTCACGAACAGGGTTGCGGCCTTCATGCATCGCCTCCGTGGTGAAGCTGCGAAGCATGCTACTCGGCCCGTTCAAATCCCGTGAGATAGGCCGATCATTCGTCGCTAACGCGTAGCGGCAATTCGCCGTCGGCGAGGCGGCCGCGCAGTGGTGCGCCGACAGCAACGTTTTGCGCCGAACGCAGCACTTTGCCGTCGGCGTCGAACAGAATCGTGTAGCCGCGTTCCAGCGTGGCAAGCGGACTGACCGCATGCAGGGTGCGCGCGGTTTGCTGCAACGTCAGGCGCTCGCGTTCCAGTGTGTGTTCCATCGTTCGGCGCAATTGCGAGGCTTGCTGATCGAGTTGCTGGCGCCATAAGGCGAGGCGCTGCTTGGGGTGCTGTGCGAATAGCCGTGTATGCGTGCGTTCGAGGTTGACGGCCCATCGCGTCGATTGTGCCAGTCGGGCGCCAAGCAGACGGCGTTGCAGTTGCGATAAACGCTCCCGGTCACGAGCCAGCCGAGCCTGCGGGCGCTGCGATTGCAACCGTGCTAGCAAATGATCGATGCGCTGGATGCGCGCTTGCAGGCGACGCTCCTGGATGGCGGCGATACGTTGGCGCAATTGTTCGAGATGCCGCTGCATGGCGACGGCATCCGGCACCAGCAACTCGGCTGCCGCCGAAGGCGTGGGCGCGCGCAGGTCGGCGACAAAATCGGCAATGCTGAAATCGATCTCGTGCCCAACAGCACTCACCACCGGCACTGTGCTTGCGTGGATCGCACGTGCGACGCGTTCGTCGTTGAACGCCCACAGGTCTTCCAGCGAACCGCCGCCGCGCGTGAGCAGCAACACATCGTAACGACCGCAGTCGGCAGCTTTACGCAGCATCGACACGATCGCCGGAGGCGCTTCGCGACCTTGCACGGGCACCGGAAGCACGTCGACATCCACCAATGGCCAGCGGCGTGCCAGCACGCTCAATACATCGCGGATTGCCGCGCCGGTGGCCGAGGTAATTACCCCGATGCGGCGCGCGAAACGGGGTAGGGGGCGTTTGCGCGCGGCAGCGAACAGGCCTTCGGCATCCAGTTGCGCCTTGAGTCGTTCGAACTCGCGCTGCAGGGCGCCTTCGCCGGCCGGTTCCATGTGTTCGGCGACCAGCTGGAATTCACCGCGCGGTTCGTACAGCCCGACTCGCGCACGCATCAGTATGTGCATACCGTCGGCTGGCTTGAAGCGCAGCCCGATGGTTTTGGGTTTGAACATGGCGCAGCGCACCTGGGCGCCGCTGTCCTTCAGCGTGAAATAGAGATGGCCCGACGCAGGCCGCGCCACATTCGATAACTCACCCTCGATCCACACCAGCGGCAATGCATCTTCCAGCAAGCCGCGCACCAATCGGTTGAGCGTGCTGGGCGTGAGGATGTGCCTTGGCGGCTGGCCGCCGGCACCGTCGCGGAAGTCGTCGGGCGCTTGCATGGAGGCGGGAGACTAACACGAACGGCTTGGAGAACATCTCATTGGCAACGTATGCGCAGGTCGTTTCTAATGTATTTCGTGTAATTATTTGATTTAGATTACCATTTACGCGGATCGGCGGTTCGATTCTGCCGCTTGAATAAGGGCGTTCCGCGTCACGCCAAATCCTCGCCGCTTCTGGTGTTTGCAGCCCCTATGGTAGTGTCGCGAGCCGTTTTGCCCGGGTGGAAACACCCTTCGGATATCCCTCAGCGAGCCGCGAATCTGCCTTGATGAATTACCGGAAAGACATCAGTGGTTTGCGGGCCGTGGCCGTGCTTTTGGTGCTGTTGTTTCATGGCCGGCTGGCAGCGTTTCCTTCCGGTTTCATCGGCGTCGATATTTTTTTCGTGATCTCCGGTTACCTGATCACGTCGATCATCCAGTCGCAGTTGCTCAAAGGTAAGTTTTCTCTCGCCGACTTCTATGTGCGCCGGTTGTGGCGCATCCAGGTGGCGTTGCTCGCGGTTGTGCTGGCAACGTTATTGATCACCCTGGTGTTTTACTTGCCGTCCGACTTCAAGTCGTATGTGAGGTCGGCGATCAATACGGTTGGCTTCGTTTCCAATCGTTATTTCTCCCACGCAACGACGGCGTATGCGGCGACCGATTCGGAGGTGTTGCCATTGCTGCACACCTGGTCGTTGTCGATCGAGTGGCAGTGGTACCTGATTCTTCCGCTATGGCTGATGCTGTTGCACCGTTTCGCGTCGGTAGGCTGGAGCAGAATCGCGGTGACGTTGGCGGCCGTCGCCATGACCGCCGCGGCCATGTTGATCGTGCACCGGGAAGGCAGCAGCGCGTATTACTTCTTCACGCCGCGCGTCTTCGAGTTTCTGTTTGGGGCTTGTGTAGCCCTTTTTACGCTGAATCGCCCGGCACTGAGCGGCGGCGTGCTGATTAATGGGCTCGGCGTGTTGTCACTGTTGGTTGTGGTGACGATGGCCATGACGGCAGGCGTCATCGCCAATTATCCCAACGGTTATGCAGTGCTGGTATGTGCAGCCAGCGCCGGCGTGATTTTAGCGGGATCGAACGAACGGAGCTGGGTCGCCCGCGCATTATCGTGGAGCGTGCCGGTTTTCCTCGGTGAGATTTCCTATTCGCTCTACCTTTGGCACTGGCCGATATTTGCGACGGTTCGCTATCTGGGTATATCGGAAGACGTATGGGTTTTGCTTGCGTGCTATGCGTTGACGCTGGTCTGCGCCTATGTGTCGTATCGCTATATCGAACAACCCTATCGAAAGCGACATCCAGGGCTGTTTAAGTCGCTCGCCATACTTGTATTTCTGCCATTGCTGCTGTTGTCGGCGTTGTATGGCATTTCCGATCGGCTGCACTTCATGCCGGGTCGATTTGGCAGCGACATGGCGCGCGTGGATAGTGCGTTGGATCGTTACACGCCTTCGAATCGTCAACGCTGCATGCAGAGTAGCGGTCCGCGTACGACGGATATGAGCGGCTGCATGCTCGGCGATTCGCGATCATCGCGCACGGCATTGATGATCGGCGATTCGTATTCGAATCAGTACTGGAATTTCATCGACGTGCTGGCACGCGATGCCCACCTGTCTGTTACTGCCGTCTCCACGCCGTCTTGCCTAGCCTTCCCAAACCTCACGATGCAGGGATGGTGGAAGATGAACAACGATCAATATCAGGTTTGTGTCGATCATGTGCGTACCGACTACCAGCGCATCGAAGACGGGCACTATCAGTACGTCATCATCGGCGAGAACTGGCTCTATTACGATCCGGGCGCGATGGTAAACACGTTGAGCGATGTACGCTCCACAGCGGCGGGACATGATCGGCTGGAAGCGAGCATCAGGCAGGCGCTCGACATCATCATCAAATCCGGTGCGACGCCGGTGGTCCTGGAAAGTCCGGCACCGATGCCCGACGATTATCAGGTTTGCTTCTATCGTCACTTCAAGTTGCGTAGGACGGCCCAACCCAATGCGTGCCCGGTGCGTAAGGCCGACGACACGGCAACGCAATGGTTCGATGATCTGTTTGTGAATCTTCGCAAGACGTATCCGACATTGATCCTGATCGATCCCAAGGATGCGCAATGCCAAGGTGCTTCCTGCATGGCGGATATCGACGGCGTACCCGTTTATCGCGACGTGGGTCACCTCACCGATTTCGCATCGTATCGATTGGGCAGCATCTATGTGCAGCGGCAATCCAATCCCTTTGAGGCCGCAGCCACTCCCGCAAAATGATGCGCGCTGCGAAGCCTGCTCAGTCGTCGTCGATATCCTGGATGCGGTTCTGCTGCCGTCGGCGCAATTGCCAGGCGCGGATGCCCGTATTGATCGCAAACCACGCGGCTAACGCACCGATGGGCCAACCTACAACGGCCGGCCATACGACCGCGACGATAGCGAGCAGGGCAAGTAGCGACGCGGTGCCTAGCAGCGTGCCTGCTTCGGTATCGCCCAATACGCGACGCTCGGTCAGCGCGGCACCCATGGAGTTGGCGATACGCAAAGCGCCTGCGGCGGCGCGACTGGAGCTGCCGCCCATATGCCGAGGGTGATGCGGGCGCGCGTCGCTGCTGCGCACCCGTTCGCCGCGACGATACCGACGCGGCGCCAAGACGATCTCCGTCGCGTTCTCCAGATCCTTCTCGTATTGACGGGCAAGCTGTGCTGCGAAGTCGGCGTCTTCCACGGCGACATCGATTTCGCGATTATTCAACCAGCTGGCGATGTTGAGATTCGATGAACCCACGCGCGCCCACTGGCCATCGGCCACCGCCGTCTTGGCGTGCAGCATCGAACCATTCCATTCGAACACGCGGATGCCCGCTTTCAACAACAGGCGATATCCCGAACGAGACATATTCGCCACGACGGGCAGATCGCTGGTACCAGGTACCAGCAGGCGCACGTCAACACCGTCGCGAGCAGCGGCACAGAGTGCCTGTACGTAAGGCGCAATACCTACGAAATACGCGTCGGTCAGCCACAAGCTGCGGCGAGCCAGTGCTGCAATCATCTGGTCGAGTCGATACATGCCGGCCATGGCGGGTTGCGTGGCGATGACGCGAAGCGCCACAGAGCCGGCCGGTTCATTGTCGAGTAGAGGCTCAAAAACAAGGGGCGATGCGCCGGCGGCAGTCCAACTATCGGCGAACGCGGCTTCCAGCTCAGCTACGGCCGGACCGCGCACGCTTACGCCGGTGTCGCGCCAAGGCGGTACGTTTTTCTTGGGGTTGCCTAGCCATTTCGCACTGATGCACACGCCCGACAAAAAGCCTTGACGACCATCGACCACCAATTGCTTGCGGTGATCGCGACTCATCCATCCCAACGAGCGCCCGAACTGTGGCGGATTGAACACGCGCACGTCGCCGCCGGCTTCTCGCAAAGGCTTCCAGAAGGCGGAACCGGATTGGCCCAGGCAGCCCATCCAGTCGACGATCACGGCGACAAAGACGCCATCGCGAGCGCGTTCCACCAGCGCATCGAGAAAAGTGCGGCCGATCTCGTCGTCCCGGATGATGTAGTTCTCCAACAACACACGTGTTTGTGCGCCGCGGATCGCGGCGAGCCACGCGTCGTAGTGGCTCTGCGCATCGATCAACAACTGGACCGCGTTGCCGCTGACTAGCGGTGCACCGGCGGCGCGGCTCAGTGCTTGTTCGGCTAGCAGCCGGCTTGGTGTGGGCAGCAACGTCGAAACCATCCGGGGAGTATATCGACCGGGCGATCCATGAAAGCGAGCTGTCGCCATTCGGGTGCTTGGAGAGGCATGCCCAGCGCCGTGTGCTTCTGGCATGATCAGCCCATGTTGCCAGAGCAGCGTTTTACGGACACTGACGCGTGTGCGCAGCTGATCGTCGAGCGGCTGGGTGCGGACCTGCGCGTCGCCGCGCCCCTGGGTCTGGGTAAGCCACATGGCTTGCTCAATGCCTTGTACCGGTTGATGCAGGCCGATACCTGGCGGTCCATGACCTTGTATACGGCGCTATCGCTCACCCGTCCGCAGCCAAAGCCCGGACTGGAGGCACGCTTTCTCGGTCCATTCCTGGAGCGCCATTTCGGCGCTGATTTCGAGGATCCGCTCTACGCGTTAGATCAGGCGCGGGGTGCGTTGCTGCCGAATGTCGCCGTGCACGAGTTCTATATGCAGTCGGGCGCGTTGCTGAACTCGTTCAGCGCTCAATCCAACTACATCAGTCAGAACTACACGCACGTTGCGCGCGACCTGGTGATACAGGACATCAATCTGCTCGTGCAGCTGGTGTCGCGCCGCGAAACACCGGCTGGCGTGCGCTACAGCCTTTCATGCAATCCGGACCTTACGCTGGATTTCCTCGATCGCATCAAGGCAGCCGGCAAGGCCCGCCCGCTGTGCGTGGCCGTGGTGCATCCGGCGCTGCCGTATATCGCCGGTCATGCGGAAGTACCGCAGGATTTCTTCGATATCGAGCTGGCACCCCTTTCCTCGCCACGCTTGTTCGCGTTACCGCGTCTACCGTTGGACACCGCCGAATATGCGCTGGGATTGCATGCCAGCGCACTGGTGAAGGACGGTGGCTGCCTTCAGATTGGGATCGGTGCCTTGTCGGACGCGCTGGTCAAAGGCCTATTGCTGCGGCACCAGGACAACGTTGCATGGCGGAAGGTGCTGCTTGCCTTGGATCAGGGCAGTGCCACGCATGCGCTCGCCTCGCGTCTGGGTGGTCTTGGCAGTTTCAAAGCCGGCCTCTATGGCTGCAGTGAAATGGTGATGGATGGCTTCATGTACCTGGCCAAGGCCGGCATCCTCAAGCGGCGCGCTTGGGACAATCTTGCGTTGGAGCGCGCCGCGGTATCGGGGCGTTTGGCGGATGACGTCCCCGGCGGGCACTACTTGCGCGGTGCGTTCTTTCTTGGCTCGCGCGAACTGTACGACTGGCTGGAGGTCACGGCCGGCAGCGATCCGGATGCGATCGACATGTGCCGCGTTTCCAACGTCAATCAGCTCTACGGCGACCATCAACCATTGGCCATGCTGCAGCGGCGCGGTGCTCGCTTCTTCAACAGCTGCATGATGGCCACCTTGCTCGGATCGGCCGTTTCCGATGCGTTGGAGAATGGTCATGTGGTCAGCGGTGTGGGCGGTCAATACAACTTTGTAGCGATGGCGCATGAACTTCCGGATGGCCGTTCCGTGTTGCTGCTGCGTGCGACGCGCCACGGCAAAAGTGGGATTGAAACCAACATTCGCTGGAACTATGGGCACACCACGATCCCGCGTCATTTGCGCGATATCGTGATCACTGAATACGGCGTGGCCGATCTGCGCGGTAAGAGCGATAGCGAATGTATCGTGGCGATGCTAGCGATCAGCGACGCGCGTTTTATCGATGCGCTTGCGGCGGAAGCCAAATCGCACGGTAAGCTGGCTGCGGATTTCAAGATTCCCGAAGCATGGCGGCGGCATCGTCCGGAGAGTCTAAGCGAAGCGCTGGCCTCCTTGAGACGCAAAGGCACGTTGCCGACATTTCCCTTCGGCAGCGACTTCACCGAGGTCGAGCAGCGTCTGTTGCCAGCATTGGAGTGGTTGAAATCTTCCGGCTCCAGTTGGAAGGGACGCTGGCAGTTGCTCAAGGCGATGTTGCGTCGTAGCGAGCCCGCCGCGGGGGAGCCGGCGATGCTGGAACGCATGGGCCTGGATGCACCGTCCGCACTAGGGGATCGTTTGCAGCGTCGTTTGCTGCAAGCAGCACTGCGGCGTTAGTACCTTTTTCAACAGTGCGGCGGCATTCTTGACGATGACTTAGCCCAAAAATTCACACTGCGTGCTGGATGATTTGCGCAGAACCGCACATCGAGCGTGTCCTCGCCGATGGTAGAATACGTGTTGATCGGATGCGCCCCGGGGGAGGGCCAATCGTGACCCTAAGCCCGCAATTGCGCACCGCCGGGACCTATGTCCTGGTTTCCGCGGCCTGGATTTGGCTTTCTGGCACGTTGCTCGGAAACCTGGTGCACGATCCGCACCGAATCGTGCTTTACCAGATATTCAAAGGTTGGTTCTTCGTCCTGGGCACGGGATCGTTGCTGTACTGGCTGATCGGCCGCACGGTGCGCCGCCTGGCAGACGCTAACCAGCGTCTACTCGATAGTCATGAGCAAGCTTTGCGCGTGCTGGTCCAGGCGATGGATATACGCCACAAGGAAACCAGCGACCATTCCGAGCGTGTCGTGCGCATGGCAATAGGCCTAGCGCGGCTGGCGGGGCTGGAAGGCAGCGCCTTGCGCGACATCAAGTTCGGTTCATTGCTGCACGATATAGGCAAGCTGGCCTTACCCGACGCGATCCTGATCAAACCGGACAAGCTGGACGAGTATGAGATACGCGTGATGCGCACCCATCCGCGTATCGGCCACGATATGTTGCAGCGGATAGATTTTCTGCATGGCGCGAGCGTTATTCCCTACAGCCACCACGAACGTTGGGACGGCACGGGCTATCCGCAGGGCTTGCATGGTGCGGATATTCCGCTCGCGGCCCGCATTTTCAGCGTGGTGGACGTGTGGGATGCGTTGAGTTTTCCGCGCGTTTATAAGCCGGCATGGCCGGAATCGGATGTACTGAAATATTTGCGAGAAGCCGCTGGAAGCCAACTCGATCCGAAGCTGGTGCAGCTATTCCTCGACAATTACGCCGCATTGAAAACGCTGGCGCTCAATCCGGCCCACTGACGCTTTCGTCGTCCAACAAACGTTTTGCGGAGATGGCGGGAACCTTGCGCCAACGCTGCTGATCGAACGGCTCCGATACGAGCCCCGCGATATGGTGAAGAAAGACGCTACGAGGTATTTCCACGGCGCCCAGGCTTAGCAAGTGCGGATTGCTGACCTGTGCATCGATCAGTGGAAAATCCCATTCGCGCAACAAAGCTGCGAGAGCGCATAGCGCAAGTTTCGATCCCCCGCTGCAAGCGCTGAACATCGATTCGCCGCAAAATAGCCGACCGATGGCGACGCCGTAGATGCCGCCGATCAAACCATCGTTGCTCCATACTTCCACGCTGTGAGCGAAGCCCATATCGTGCAAGGCGCTGTACGCATCGATCATGGCGGGACTGATCCACGTACAGGATTGACCGGGTCTTGGCGCGGCGCAGGCCTCCATCACTTCGCGAAACGCGCGGTCGACGGTGACCTGCCACGTCACCGCCACCGCCCGGCGCAGGCTGCGATTGGGTCGTAAATGAGCGGTATGAAATACGCAGCGCGGATCGGGCGACCACCACAAGATCGGGTCGCCTTCGTTGAACCATGGGAAGATGCCGTGCGTATACGCCATCCTCAAGCGTTGGGGCGAAAGATCGCCACCGAGTGCAAGCAGACCATTGGGTTCGACGAGCGCAGTGCTTGGATCGGGAAAGCGATCGAGGGCGTGTTCGTCGAGCAGGGGCAGGCGGATCATCGTTCGGCGTAGGGCGAGTGATCGAGCAGTTCTTCGGCGTATGCGTCCATGCCTTCGCGCTCGTGCGCAAGTGCACGGCTTACGGCGCTGCGAAAGCCCTCGTGCAACACGTAGTGGCGCGAGTGCGTGCGTACTGGCAGGAAGCCGCGCGCAAGCTTGTGTTCCCCGTGTGCGCCCGGTTGGAAATGCGCGAGGCCTTGTGCGATCGCATACTCGATGCCCTGGTAGTAACAAAGCTCGAAGTGCAAGTCTGGCACATCGACGCATGCACCCCAGTAGCGGCCATATAGCGTTGTCGCGCTGCGCAGAAACAGCGCCATGGCCACCATGGTTTCACCTTGGTAAGCGAGCGCCAATTGCGACGTGTTGCCGAGTTCGCTGCGCACATACTGGAAGAACGCTTCCGTGAGCGCCGCATGATTGCCTTTGGCATCGAACGTGGTGGTGTACAGCGCGTGCACACGCCGCCATGTCTCGGCATCGAGTTCCGCACCACCGTACATGCCTATGCGCAAGTCATGCCCTGCAACACGGCGACGTTCGTGTCGTATATTTTTTCGCTTCTTATGATTCAACGCCGCAAGAAATGCATCGAAATCGATGTATCCGCGATTGTGCCAATGGAACTGCACATCGCTGCGCGCCATCCAATCGCCTTCGAACGCGGGGAGGTCCGTCTCGTCCAGAAAGTTTGCGTGGACGGAGGAAAGTTGCAGGCGTTCGGCGTGTTGCTGCATGGCTTGCACCAACAGTTGCCGCAATGCGGGCGCTTGGGTGGGATCGCGACCCGCCAGCAATCGAGGTCCAGGCACGGGCGAATAAGGCACGGCATTGAGCAGCTTCGGGTAATACTCACCGCCGGCCCGTTCCCACGCGCTGGCCCAGCTCCAGTCAAAGACGAATTCGCCGTGCGAATTGCCTTTCAGATACAGCGGAGCGGCAGCCACCAACGCATCGTTGCGATACAGGCCAAGGTGATGCGCTTGCCAGCCCCAATCGGACTGGATGCAGCCGGTGCGTTCGAGGCCGGCGAGAAAGGCGTGCGATACGAACGGGTTGTCGACGGGGCGCAATGCATCCCAATCTGCGCCCTTGATCTCGTCAATGCTGTCGTGGAAGCGTACTTCGATCACGCGAGGATTATCGCGGATGTGGCACGGCAGTGGGACACTGCCGTGCCAATATGGGAACTCAAGCCGCCGGCTTGCCCTGATCCAGCCAGCGTTCCGCGTCCAGCGCAGCCATACATCCGAAACCCGCGGAGGTGACGGCCTGGCGATAGACATGGTCGGCCACGTCACCGGCGGCGAATACGCCGGGGATCGACGTCATCGTCGCCATGCCTTCCAATCCGGTGCGAATCTTGAGGTAACCGTCGTGCATGTCCAATTGGCCTTCGAAGATGCCGGTATTGGGGGTATGGCCGATGGCTACAAAGAAGCCCGTCGCTTCGATATCGCGGGTGGTGCCGCTGTTGATGTCTTTCACGCGCACGCCTGTCACGCCCGACGCGTCGCCAAGGATCTCGTCAATGGTGTGGTTCCACACCAGTTCGATCTTGCCGGCGGCGGCCTTCTCGAACAACTTGTCCTGCATGATTTTTTCGGCGCGCAGCTTGTCGCGGCGATGCACCAGGTACACCTTGCGGCCGATGTTGGACAGGTAAAGGGCCTCTTCAACGGCCGTGTTGCCGCCGCCGACCACCACGACGTCCTGGTCGCGGAAGAAGAAGCCGTCGCACGTGGCGCAGGCCGATACACCCTTGCCCTTGTAGTGCTCTTCGCTGGCGATGCCCAGGTACTTGGCGGTGGCGCCGGTGGCGATGATCAACGCATCGCAGGTGTATTCGCCCGAGTCGCCCTTTAGGCGGAACGGGCGCTGTTTGAGGTCTGCCGTATGGATATGGTCGAACACCATCGCGGTTTCGAAGCGTTCGGCGTGTTCGGCCATGCGCTGCATCAACACCGGTCCTTGCAGACCCTCGACATCGCCGGGCCAGTTGTCGACATCGGTCGTGGTCATCAATTGGCCGCCCTGCTGCAAGCCGGTGATCATGGTCGGCTTCAAATTGGCGCGCGCCGCGTACACCGCAGCGGTGTAACCGGCGGGACCGGAGCCGAGGATCAGCAGACGGCTATGTTTGGCGGTGGTCATTGCAATAATCCTTAAGGGGGTGCTGGCAGCTTGTTCGGTTATTCGTTGTGGCGATGGTTTTGGTTTCATCCCGGGTTCGCTGGCGAGAGCCCAACGGGAGTCCGCAAGGATGGGGAAGTCGCGAGCCCTATTCAAGGCATCGCCGCCTCAAAGATGGCATTGCAGTGCCGGATACGGGCTTTTTGCGTTTGGTCGCCCAAGATGACACCCTTCTTCAACGGGCGACGCGAGGGGTTCACGCAGCAGTTTCGTTGTGATTTAACGATGCCCAATAAGGGTAGGGACAGGGCCTTGCGGGCTGGACACCCGCAAAAGGATGGTCCAAAGCACGAGGTAGCGCGATTTACGCAGGATTTTTGAACTGGCGCCCTCGCTACATGGCCGCCCCTTGTTAAACTGTTTCGGGCGCCCCGTACTCTTTTGGGTGTTCCACTAAAAAACTGCAAGGAAAAAGACCCCGGTGGCGCGTAGCGCGAACGTTCGAAAAGAAAAAGAAAAGGCAGGCTTGAGCGAGGAGGTCAAGCGCCGCCTGCGCGAGGCCGGCGCTTTGTTGTTGCTGCCGCTGGCCCTGTATCTGCTGGTTTGCTTGCTCAGCTATGACGCTGCCGATCCCGGCTGGTCGCATGCCGACACCAGCGGGCACGTGCACAACCTGGGTGGAACGGTAGGTGCCTATATTGCCGACCTGCTGCGTTACCTGTTTGGCAGCGTGGCCTATTTCTTTCCCTTGTTGTTGCTGTTTCTTGGCGTGCAGGTGTTGCGCAACCATGGCATGCGTAGCGTGCAGCCGTGGGAACCGTCGCTGCGGCTGATCGGCTCGGTGTTTTTCTTCATCACCGCGCCGGGTCTTTGCTGGCTGAATTTTCCGGATAGCACCATGGGGCCGGAAGGTGCCGGCGGCGTGATTGGGCACGCGGTCGGCCATGGATTGCTGCGCGCGTTTGGCGACAAAGGTGCGCCGCTGTTGCTGTTGGCGGTTTTCCTGATTGCCGTCACGCTGGCCACGGGCCTGTCCTGGTTCAAGGTGATGGATCTCGTCGGACAGGGCGTGCTGAAACTCGCCAGCTGGTTCGGTAGCAAGTTGCGCGAAGCACCCGAAATGATCGCTGCGCATCAGGCGCGTGCCGAACGCGAAGTCGTCAAGAAAACCGAGGCCATCAAGCAGGCCAAACGCGAACCCGTGCGTATCGAGGCGCCCGCTGCGCCCGTGGTGAAGAGTGAGCGCGCGCGTGTGGAAACGCAGATTCCGTTGTTTGTCGGCGCTGCGCAGCCGGGAGAGATACCCCCGCTTTCGCTGCTGGACGAAGCGCCGGAACAGGGTCCGGGTTATTCGGAAGAAACGCTGGAAGTGCTCTCGCGCCAGGTCGAGCTCAAGCTCAAGGATTTTCGCATCGAGGCGAAAGTGGTTGGCGTTTATCCCGGTCCGGTGATTACCCGCTTCGAACTGGAACCGGCCGCTGGCGTACGCGGTAGCCAGGTGTCGAGCCTGGACAAGGATATTGCGCGCGGCCTTTCCGTGGTCAGCGTGCGCGTGGTCGACGTGATCCCGGGCAAGAACGTGATCGGCCTGGAAATCCCCAACGCCAAGAAGCAGATCGTCTTTCTTTCGGAAATTCTGCGCTCCGACAAATACGATCAGCAAAAATCGCCGCTCGCGCTGGCGCTCGGGAAGGATATCGGCGGCAAACCGGTGGTGGTGGATCTGGGCAAGATGCCGCATCTGCTGGTGGCCGGTACGACGGGCTCGGGTAAATCCGTCGCGGTCAACGCGATGGTGTTGAGCCTGTTGTATAAGGCCAGCCCGAAAGACGTACGCATGATCATGATCGACCCAAAGATGTTGGAGCTCTCGGTCTACGAGGGCATTCCGCATCTGCTGGCACCGGTCGTGACCGACATGAAGGAAGCCGCCAACGCCTTGCGCTGGTGCGTGGCCGAGATGGAGCGCCGCTACAAACTGATGGCGACGGTCGGCGTGCGCAATCTCGCCGGTTTCAACAAGAAAGTGCGGGATGCGGAAAACGCAGGTCAGCCGCTGCTGGATCCACTGTTCCGCCCGAATCCCGAAATGCCGAACCTGGCGGCCGAGCCGCTGGAGCCGCTGCCGTACATCGTCGTGATCATCGACGAATTCGCCGACATGATGATGATCGTCGGCAAGAAGGTGGAAGAGCTGATTGCGCGTCTCGCGCAGAAGGCCCGCGCCGCCGGCGTGCATCTGGTGCTGGCAACGCAACGCCCGTCGGTGGATGTGATTACCGGCCTTATCAAGGCCAATATTCCCACCCGCATTGCGTTCCAGGTCTCGAGCAAGATCGATTCGCGCACGATTCTCGACCAGTCCGGCGCAGAGACCCTGCTGGGGCACGGCGACATGCTCTATCTGCCGCCCGGTACCGCCACGCCCGAACGCGTACATGGCGCCTTCGTCGACGATCACGAAGTGCACAACGTGGTCAATTGGCT
This sequence comes from Lysobacterales bacterium, assembly GCA_015655335.1. Classification (GTDB taxonomy): domain Bacteria; phylum Pseudomonadota; class Gammaproteobacteria; order Xanthomonadales; family Rhodanobacteraceae; genus Dyella_B. The sequence goes on from JAATFF010000047.1 coordinate 23,582, forward strand.
CAGGGCCCAAGGGGCGCCGCAATACATCGAGGGCGTGCTTGAGGAAGTGCAAGCCACGAGCGACGGCAAGTTCATCAATGACGCCGGCCTGCCGCAAGAAGGCGAAGAGGGCGGCGACGTAGAAGCCCAGCTCTACGACCGGGCCGTACGCATCGTTACCGAGACCCGGCGTGCATCGATTTCCGGTGTGCAGCGACATCTGCGCATTGGCTACAATCGCGCCGCGCGTTTGATCGAGCAGATGGAGCAAGAAGGGGTGGTGAGTGCGCCCCAGCACAACGGTAATCGCGAAGTATTGGCGCCGCCCCCGCCGAAACATTGATGAAAAGCTTCTGACCCGGTATGCCGGCATCGCCGAGTTCTTGCGCCGAGGGGCGCTGCTCGCCATTAAGTATTACCGCCGCACACTTGGCACCTTCCGCCAACCAGGAACAGGACTCATGAAACGCCTCCGCTTTGCCGCTTTAGTTGCCCTGCTTGCGCTGTGCTTAAGCAGCGTTGCACTGGCCGCCGCCGGCCCAGGGCGTGCGCGGCTCGACGCTTTCGCGCAGGGGTTGCACGCGGTCTCCGGAAACTTCACCCAGACGCTCACCAATCCCAACGGTCAGGCGCAAACCAGCAGCGGCACCTTGGTGCTGCAGGCTCCGCATCAGTTTCGCTGGGAAACGCTCAAGCCTTACAAGCAGACCTTTGTCGCCGATGGCAGTCGCCTGTGGACGTATGACCCGGATCTGGAACAGGTCACCGTGCGCAAGCAGGACACCGAAGAGGCACATAGCCCCCTGACCGTGCTGACCGACCTCAAGCAGATGGATGTCGATTTCAATGTGACCGAGCAGGGCGAGCATGATGGTCTGGTTTGGTTGCGGCTCAGCTCCAAAGCCAAGGATCCGCAATTCGACTACGTCGATCTCGGCCTCGATGCGAGTGGTCTGGTGCGAATGCAGTACAAGGATCAGCTCGGTGCCATCACCGATATCCGCTTCTCGAATTGGCAGCGCAATCCGGATATTCCGCCACAAGATTTCAACTTCACGCCGCCCAAAGGCGCGGATGTGATCGGCGATTTACCGGTGATCAGCACGCAACCGCTAAAGAACTGATCCTTACGCGATGATCCGCTAACTGCCGCGTTGGGCTTGGGTTGGCGGAGCACTATTGGCCCTGGCTGCTGGCTGTATCAATGCGGTCGGCTATATGTGCTTTCGGCATCAGCCGATTACTCACCTTACCGGTACCAGTACGGAACTCGGCATTTCGCTCGCGGGTGGGGATATGTCCGGTGTGCTGCATTGGGGCCTGACGATCATTTCGTTTGTGGTTGGCGCCATGCTCAGCGGATTCATCGTGCAGCAGCGCACGCTGCAGTTAGGTAGTCGCTATGGCGTAGTGCTGATGCTTGAATCGCTTTTGTTGTTTGCGGCCACGCCATTGATCCAAGATGCCAAGGACCTCGGCCTTTATCTCGCGTTCGCCGCGTGCGGGCTGCAAAACGCCATGGTCAGCATGTATAGCGGTGCGACGCTGCGCACGACGCATCTATCGGGGATTTTACGGATCTCGGCATTTATCTCGGCCAACGCTTGCGTGGCTTGGAAGTAGATATGCTGCGCATTCACATCTGCCTTTTAATAGCCGGCCACTTTATTCTCGGGGCTATTTTAGGCGCGCTTGGGTTCGCGCATATCCAGGAGCGTGTGCTGCTGATACCTGCTGCGCTCACGGGTACGGTGGGTCTAGGTTACGCGATTTACCGCCATTTCTTTTTGGACCGGCAAATTTAAAAACGCCAATAGATAAGGGCGCCCGATAGGACGCCCTTTTATGGCTAGCGAGATTCAATGGTTGTCGTTGGATGCTGTTCGCGCTGGATTAGCTGGTAAACCCAGCGCATGACGCAACTCTAGGCGTGCCGCTTCGTAATCCTGCTTCCATGTCGAGTCTTGCAAGATGTCAGCGGCAATCACCGTGCCGGCCAGATGCCCGGCCTCCACATCGCTAGGAAAATGCGCGCCCATCACGATGCGATGTTGTGCGTAGAGATCCGCGCGCGCAAAAATCGCGGCGCGTTTTTCCGGCAGCATGTTGGCCAGCAATACCGCCGTGGTGTAACCAAACGTCGAGTGTCCGCTCGGATAACTCCAATCGTTGGGCTTTTCCTTTGCTAAGGGGTGCACTTGGGTAGACATTTCGGCCGGTCGCGGACGTAGCCAGTAATTCTTGGCGTCTTTGACGGCCGCTTTGTCCAATGCGGCCGTGCGTTCGAAAAATGCGGCGGTCTTTGGCAGCGCCTTCGGTTGAATGCCAGGCCCAAGCACGTCGGCGAAGCGGAATACCGAACGTTCCGTATCCGCCTTGGCTGCCGTCATCTCCGACGCCGTACGCGTTTGCTGTGTTGCCAGCACAGCCTGAAGATCGTGTTGGGCCGCAATCGAACCTGCTGCCGGCGGAGGCGGCAGCAGGTTCGACAGTTCGACGACGACGGGTTTTGCGTCATCGTCGTCAGCCAGTGCGGTCTGGCCGATCAGAAGCATCGACAACAGCAGTACACAGCGCTTCATCAGAACAGGTCCGCTGTAATGGTGAAGTTGAAGTTGCGGGCGGGGATGGTCCAGAACAGCGGCGTGCTATCGGCAACCGTGGTGCCTGCCAGAGCATTGATGTGCGTGTTGTTGAATAGGTTGTTGAGCTGCACGCCGATCTTGAAGTCCTTCACGTCGCTGATATGCGGATCGAACTTATAACTGGCGGCGAAGTTGGTGATCGCATAGCCGCCGATCGGCGTGTCATCGGTCGCATTGGCCGTGTAATAGGTCTTGCCGACGAACTTGTCGACCAACGACGCATACACCGGACCGTCGCTGTAAATGAAGCCCAACGCGGCGGTCTTGTGCGGCGTGTTCGCGTTCCATAAGCCGTCGGTCGTCTGGATCGCGCGATTGAGCGAGCCATTGGCATAGACGCTGAACCCGCCGCCCAGCATGTAGGTGCCTTCCAGTTCGACGCCTTTGTAGTGCACGCCACCGCCGTTGTAGAACTCCGTGATGCCACCGATCTTGCTGCTTTGGACGAAGTTGTTGAAATCGATCTTGTAGACGTCGCCCGATAGCGTCAGGCGATCGCTGCTCCAGGTCGTGCCGAGCTGGATGTTGGTGGTTTTTTCCGGCTGTACGGCACTGTCGGAGACGGACGGATTCGGCACGTAGAGCAGGTTGAGGTTGGGTGCCAGGAAGCCCTTGGCCCATTGTGCGTATGCCGTCCAGTTCGAGGTGAACGCATAGTGGAAGGCGGCCGACGGCAGCGTGGCGTTCCAATCCTTGGAATAGTCCAGCGGGGTTTCCGTCTTCTGGTTCACCGGAGCCTCGAGGTCGCGCTTGAAGTAGTTGTACTTCACGCCGCCGACGAAGTAGGCGTTGTCGGTGATGTTCCACTGATATTCGACAAACGGTTGGATGGTGACTAGCGAGTCAGTCATGAGGCGATCGGCCGAAGCCAGCGCCAGGGTCGGTGCGCCGGGCGCGATCACGGGATTCAACTGGTTAAGCGTGTCGTCGAATTCGTAGAGCCAGCGTATGTCGTCCTGATGGTCGTACCACACGCCGGTGCGTACTTCACCCGGACCGATTTCTTTGCTCAAACGGAAGATGTCGCCCCACGAACGGTTGGTGTTGCGCATGTGCTGGCCAGGCACGTTGTCCGGGCTGTAGGCGGTGCCATTGGGTGTTTCACCGTTCGGATCTTCGCCGTTGAAGCCGAAGTGGTTATAGCCGTAGGTGTAAGCCTTGTTGTCGATGGTCCAGCCGTCGAACTCCGAATGCAGGCCGATGTAGCCCATGTTCGTGTTGATCTGGTCTTGGTTGTAGCGGTAGTAGGCTTGGCTAGCCGGATTGTCGTTCAGGCCGTAGTTCACGCCGTACTGGGCGATCTGCGCCTTGGTGGCGCCGAACGGCACGTACTGGTCGAGTTTGTTCCACATGCCGGCGAAGGTCAGCGTGGTGTTTTCGCCTAGCGGCTGCACCACCTTGGCGAATACGCTTTGGCGGCGTTGACCGGCGTCGGTGAGGTAGCCATCCGATGAGCTGTTCTGCACATTCAGCACGGCGGTGGTGCCGCTGCTGGTGAAACTGCCCGTATCAATGCGGGCACCTTCCACGGCGGTTTCCCAGCTGCCAAAACTGATATAGGGGCTGATGCCGAACTGATTGTGCGGGTCGATCGAATCCACCGAGATAGTGCCGCCGAACGTGGCATTACCCAGCGTACCTGCCGTACCTGGGCCGCGATCGACCACCACGCTGCTGGTTTCCTGATTGGTGAAGTACGACGTGGAATGGTGCGTGAAGTCGTTGGAGTCCATCCACGGAATGCCATCGAATGTCACGTTGTACTGGCCGTCCTGGAAGCCGCGAATAGAAACCACGGGCGCTTCCATCAAGCCCGAACCATTCGGTGTCACGGTGTAAACGCTGGGCGAGATCGCCACGATGTCGGTGTAGTCGCCAGTGGGCGGAATGTTTTCTTGGATGTACGTGCTGCCGATGATCGATTGCGGCTGCGTGGCAATCGTTGAACCCTGAGTCGGGGCAATAGCGCCCACAGCCGTTGAATTAGCCGTGACCTGCATACCGGCAAGGGTTTTTGCATTATTGGAAGAGGGGGTGCTGCTCGTACTATTGGGCGTCGTTTGATCATTCGCCGCAGCGGGGCCGCTATTAGCCGTGTCTTGGGCTGAAACCGGGGCGGCAATGGCCATCGCAAGGCACAGGGCAAGGTAAGCCGGTGGGCAGTGATACAGCGCAGATGTCGATCGCGTCATTGTTTTTTTCCGGTGTTGGCGGGGTGGTAGAAAGGCCGACACCGTAGAGACGCAGTATGACAATTACATAACAAATGCATTAAATGAGCATTTTATTTAATGCGAAAGAAAATGCGCTAAGGTTAATCTAAGAATTGCATAATAAATGCAATAAATAAATCGATGAATTAATGCCTGCGATTAAGCTTAATCTAAGGAACGAAAAAATACAGCAATAATCATTTCGATAAATAATAGACAGCATTTAATCAATGCTGCAAGCCGTGCGATGCACAACGGTGGCGGTGCGTGGCATGGCCTAAAGCCGAATGTCCTATCATTCGCAGATGGATCGACGCGATACGCATCACGCCCCCGAACTGTTCGCGGCTGACTCCGATGAACTCAAGCCGCTGGCCGAGCGCATGCGCCCGCGCAGCCTCGACGAGATCGTCGGCCAGCAACGCTTGCTGGCCCCGGGCAAGGCATTGCGACGGGCGCTCGAAGCCGGTCGCGTGCATTCGATGGTTTTGTGGGGGCCGCCTGGGTGCGGCAAGACCACGTTGGCACTGCTTGTAGCCCGTTACGCGGATGCGGATTTCCGGGCCATTTCGGCCGTGCTTTCCGGTCTGCCCGAAGTGCGTAAGGCCTTGGCCGAGGCTGAAGTCAATTTTGCGCAGGGCAGGCGCACCGTGTTGTTTGTCGATGAGGTGCATCGCTTCAACAAGGCGCAGCAGGATGCCTTTCTGCCGCATATCGAGCGCGGCATCATCCTCTTTATCGGCGCCACGACCGAAAATCCCTCTTTCGAACTGAACTCGGCGTTGCTTTCGCGCTGCCGCGTACATGTGCTCGATGCCGTGTCCGTGGATGACATCGTCGCTGCCCTGCATCGCGCACTTGCCGATGACGAGCGCGGGCTTGGCGCGTTGAAGCTCGAAGTCGATGACAGTGCATTGCAGTTGATCGGCAAAGCTGCCGACGGCGATGTGCGACGTGGGTTGACGCTGCTGGAGATTGCGGCCGAACTGGCCGACGGCCATGTTATCGAAAACGCCACGTTGGAGCAGGTTCTTGCCGATCGCACACGTCGATTCGACAAAGGCGGAGAACAGTTTTACGACCAGATTTCGGCGCTGCATAAATCGGTGCGTTCCTCCGATCCCGATGCTGCGGTGTATTGGCTGGTACGCATGCTCGACGGCGGCTGCGATCCGCTTTACCTCGCGCGGCGCATGACCCGCATGGCGGTTGAAGACGTTGGCCTGGCCGAACCGCGCGCGTGGCGCATGGCGCTGGATGCGTGGGATACCTATGAGCGCCTGGGCAGTCCCGAAGGCGAGTTGGGCCTTGCGCAGTTGGCTATCTGGCTAGCTATCGCACCCAAGAGCAATGCGGCGTACATGGCGTACAACCAAGCTCGTGCCATCGTGGGTGAAACGGGTACGCTCGACGTGCCCATGCATTTGCGCAACGCGCCGACCAAGTTGATGAAGGGCCTTGGTTACGGCAAAGGCTACCAATACGACCACGACGTCGCAGGCGGCGTTGCGCTTGATCAGCAGTGTCTGCCGGATGCGCTGGAGGGCACGGAGTTCTATCAGCCGGTCGAACGAGGGCTTGAGTTGAAACTCCGCGAGAAGCTGCAATCGCTGCGCGACACGCGCAAACAGGCGCGCAAGAAGTAAGTCGTCGATCCGGCCAAAAAACGAAATGTTGTTGCGGCCGCGCTTCGCGGCGCCTAGATTGTTTCCCACCATCCACCCGGGAGGGTAGATCCATGCGCATACTGGTCGCAGCGATATTCGGTGGCATCGTGATGTTTCTGTGGGGTTTCGTCGCCCACATGGTGCTGGGGCTTGGCAATCCGGGTATCCATCAACCCGTTCACGAAGATGTGGTGATCAGTACTCTCCGCGATGGGCTTGGGTCCGAGCCGGGCGTGTACA
>JAATFF010000092.1 GCA_015655335.1 Lysobacterales bacterium
GCCCTGCCAGTCGCGTAGCGCGGGAGGGATGTCTTGTGCCAGCAAGGGTGTCACCACGAACAGCAGACCCAACATCCCTTTCCATCGACGCATGCGACTTCTCCACCTAGCCGGGTTTCACCCAGTTTAGATGGAATCTCGACTCCGCTGAAAAGAGGGCTTGAATGACGCTCGCAGCGTCAATGAATTCCCACGCATGGCAGAGAGCCCCCCAAAAAAAACCGAGCGTTTCGCACCGCCCGGCGTCTATCTGCAATCTATATCGGCGATTAGTGCAGGATCGTGGAAGGATCCTGCTTGGCCTTGAGCGCGGCGCACAGCAACGTCTGCTCGCGGGTTTGCGCAAGACCACGATCAGCGCCCGTGACGTCTTTCAGGCGCGGCTCGAAATACGCCTGCAGACGATCCGCTTCCGCCTTGGAGCAACCGCCACCACCTGCCAGCGCCGGCAACCTGCCACCGGCAAAGCTGCCGGTACGGGCCACGACCTGGTCGTAGTGACCGGTGAACCAATGCCACAGGGCGTCGCGCGCAGCCGGCGTGTCGTGACTGCCACGGAGGATGGCTGCCATCTCGCCCACCTTCACTTGCTTGGTCAACGCGAAATCACGCGCCTTGTCCGCCAGCGCAGCTGTATCTGTCGCGCTGAGGCCCTCAAGCATGGCGTTGCGCAACGCCGGGTCGGTGGTCTGCGGTAGTTCGGCGATCAATGCATCGAGGGCCGGCTCGCCACGTTCTTGCACGGCGACAGCAAGCGCGGCGCCAAGCAGATCCGGATCGGCCGCACCCAGGTTCAGATGACCATCGGCCTTCTTGGCAAGCGCGGCGTCGCCCTGCTTCAGAAGTGCCGAACGCACTTCGGGCAACTTGAAGTCGATCGCGAGTGCTTCGGCCAAGGTGCTACGCAACAGCGAGTCGCCATCGGCTTCGCCGGTTTTGCGTTGATATCCGAGCTGCTCCATGCGCGGGAGATAGGCGTCTTTCACCCACGTAACAACCTTGGCGCGTTGGGCATCCGTAGCGGCCTCATCGCGATAGATCCATTCGATCGTCTCCAACGGTGCCACGATCACTTCGCGAGTTGTCACGCTGGTCAAAGGCTTCAACGCGGCCATGGCATCACCCGCGTTCAAGTCACCGTGACGGAAACCTGCATCGATGCTGTCGGCATACGCCAACTGCTCGGTGTCGCTCAGCGAAGCGGCATGTTGCGTGAGATCAGCCCACTCTTTTTTGTCCAGATTGAAACGGTAGTAACCACGCGCATTCGCGTTCGGCATCACCCAGGTCGGTGTACTGGCATCTGCGAGCACCATGGTGCCGGTCGGCTGGGTGAGCAGTTCACAGCTCACCTTGGTGCCATCGCTGGTGGCGTAGCGCACACAAACGGGGATGCCCCATGCGCGCTTTGCATCGCCCGTGCTGCCGACAGGCAAATAGCGATCCTGGCTCAAATGCACAATGGTCTTGCCATTCTTCTGCTCAAGACGGGTCTGCACATAAGGCACGCCCGACTGATCGAGGAAGCTGTTGAACGCGTGCTTGAACGTCGGACCTTGATTGGCCGCTGTGGCAATCGCACCGACAAGATCGTCGGCCGTGACGTTGCCGAACTTGTGCGTTTGGATGTATGCGCGCATGCCCTTCTGGAACGTGTCTTCGCCGACGTAGCCTTCGAACATGCCAAGGACGGCCGCACCCTTCTGATAGGTGATGCCATCGAACGCCGTCTCGATATCGCCGTTGCCGGTAATCGGCTGACGAATCTGGCGTGCGCTGGTCAGGCTGTCGTTATGCATCGCACCTTCCGCGCCGCTGATGCGATCGAGATCGGCGCGATATTCCGGATGCACCTTCATGGTGACCTTCTGCTGCATCCAGGTAGCGAAAGCTTCGTTGAGCCAGATGTCGTTCCACCAAGCCAACGTCACGGTGTCGCCGGTCCACTGGTGAGCAAGCTCATGCGCCGTAACGTTGAACGAGCCGCGCACGTATTTGGCCGGAGAATCCGGATCGAGCAGCAACAGCCAGTCGCGGAAAGTGACCAGGCCCGGATTTTCCATCGCACCGGCGGAGAAATCCGGCGCGGCAAGCAGATCGAGTTTGCCGAACGGATAACCGAAGCCGTAATAATTTTCCAACGTATGGATGATGCTGGGTGTTTCGCTCAACACATGCTGCATGCGATGGCCTTCGCCATGCGCCGCAACGCCGCGCAGCGGCAGTACTTCAGTGCGGTAATCATCCGGCGAGATATCCGGACCGTTGACGATATCCCATGGGCCGACCGCAAACGCCACGAGATAGGTGGGAAGCGGTTGGGTTCTCGCGAAAGCCAATGTTTTCCAACCGGTCTCAGCGGCGGTTTCGCTGATCTGTTTCGTATTGGCGACGGCAGTGACGTCCGCCGGAATGGTCAGGCTGATGTCGTATGGCGTCTTGAAACCGGGTTCATCGAAACCGGGGAACGCGTAGCGCGCGCTGATCGGTTCCATCTGCGTCATGGCATACGGCACGCCCGCGTGACTGACCTTGTACAAACCTTGCAATTGCTGATTCAGCGGCGCGGCGTATTCGATGCTAAGCGTCAACTTCTGCGGTTTCAGCACGCTGCCGAAATCGATGCGCGATACACCTTCGTTCGGCGCGACGGCGACGTATTTACCATCGTGTACGTTGCCGCTCGCGTCGGTGATCGTCACCTTGCTCACGTTCAGATCGCGCCCGTCCAACCACAGATGATCGGCGGCCTGCTTCAAGTCGACCTTGATCGTGGTTGTGCCCGAATAATCCTGCTGCTTCGGATCCACCTTGAACGAAAGCTGGTAGGACTGTGGCACCGCCCACCGCGGCAGCGTTCCATGCGGCACCTGATCGGCCGGTGTAGACGCTAACGCTGCGCCACAACACATGGCGAGGACACTCAAAGCAAGTGGGCGAACAAAACGGCACATGGTGGCCTCCTACGGCATCGAAAAACGTTCACGCTAGGCGGTGTAGGCGCTTTGCCACAGTGCCAAAAGGCATAGTCCTCTGATGCAAGTCGCGCTCGCTCTCTAAGCTAGACCGAGAGAGAGCTAAGGGATGAGCATCGCATGTCCATAAGGGGTCACCGGCATTTGTCCGGATACGCGTCCACGCCGTCGATTCGCGTCGCGGTACTGGAAGATGACGAAGCGCTGCGCGAAGAAATTCTGCTGCCCGCACTAAGCGACTACGGATTCAACACGCAAGGGGCCGCTTCTGCTGCCGAGCTTTACCGTTATATGTTGTCGCACCACTTCGATATGGTCATTCTGGATATTGGCCTTCCCGGTGAAGACGGCCTTACCGTTGCGCGGCATCTACGCTCGATGTCCGACATCGGCATCGTCATGCTCACCGGCTCGACGGATCGACAACATCAGATCCAGGCATTGCACGGCGGTGCCGACGGCTATCTGATAAAACCCGTCGACCTGGATGTGCTCGCTGCCGCATTGCACAGTCTCGCGCGTCGCATGACGCCTTTTCCGCACGGAATCGTTGCCGATGTGGCGCCCATATCCCGTTGGCGATTGGAAGCCGGCGGCTGGCGGCTGGTATCGCCACGCGGAACGATTGTCGCGCTCACCGCCATCGAGCAATGCGTGCTGATAACGCTGACGGGCGCAAGCAACGAGCCTGTACAGCGCGAATCCCTGATCCAGGCGTTGAACCATGGTCGCTACGACTGCGATCCGCATCGCCTCGAGATGATCATTCACCGGCTTCGCCGAAAAGTGCTTTCGCAGACCAACGAGATGCTGCCGTTGCTTACCGTGCGCAGCAAAGGCTACATGTTGCCTGGTGATGCGTGGCACAAGCCGACAACGGCCGTCGGATAACCGCTCACTTCACTACGGTCATTCACCGCACTTCACCGCCAGCCGGACGGGCCATGCGCACGTCATCGATCCGCACACCATACGCATTCGTAAGGCTGCGACACCGCATGCATCCTCCGAAATGTATCGCGAGCACGCGCGTGAGTAATCGTGAGTAATCGTGAAGGAAGTGAATTCCAGTGATTTTTCGTGCGTGACAGTTCTTTTCGCGAATCGTGATGCTCGCCGTGCGCCACATGCTCAGGCCTGACACAGACAGGCATTCGGCAGCGGCCATACACGAATAGCAGGATCGAGGGGAACTCCAATCCGGCTTCCATCGCCTCGACGCACGCATGCCTTGCCATGCGCGTCCTGCATTCCTTATCCGCATGGAGGAGATATCAAACATGAACAGGATTTACAGCAAAGTCTGGAACGCATCGCTTGGTGCCGTCGTGGTGGCATCGGAATTGGCCAGCAGCGACGTTGTCGTCGATAGCTGCAAACAAGAGCGTTCCCGTCTCCGGCTCGCCGGCATTTCCGTAGCCATCATGCTGGCTATGGCATTGGCGCCTAAATCCGCACGTGCCGATGTCTGCAATGGATCATTTGCGCCAGCCAATCAACCTTATGCGTTGAGCAACGCATTCGCCTGCGGATCGCTGGCTTCGGCGCTGGGCAACTACAGCACCGCGCTGGGCAATCGCTCGTTGGCCATGGGCGATTACTCGACGGCGCTGGGTTATATGTCGACCGCACGCGGCGACGACAGCATCGCGCTGGGGCATGACGCATTCGCGTCCGGTGCATCCAGCATTGCACTTGGGCAAGATAGCGTTGCATCGGGCGACAATAGCGTGGCGCTGGGCAACGGCTCAGTCGCCGATGTCGACAACGTCGTATCCGTTGGCAGCGCCGGTAACGAGCGCCGCATCACGAATGTCGCCGATGGCGTCGATGCGCACGACGCGATCAACAAGTCGCAGTTGGACACATTGGCGTCGAGCGTCAGCGATGCACAGCACTACTTCAAGGCCAATGGCAACAACGACGGCAGCGACGATGCCAGCGCGACAGGCAGCAACGCCATCTCAGCAGGTGCGAACAGCCAAGCTACTGAGCAAGACAGCGTTGCGATGGGCCATGGTGCAAACGCTTCCTATACCGACGCGATCGCTATCGGCGCAAACAGCAGCGCTAGCAGTTTGTCTTCGATCGCGCTGGGCACGAACGCAAAGTCCGACGGCTTCTGGGCCATTGCTATCGGCGACTCGGCACAGGCAAGCACCGTGGGCACGGTTGCCTTGGGATGGAGCGCCCAGTCGACCGGCTTCTACTCAACAGCGCTGGGCGGCGCATCGTCCGCTACCGGCATCAACACGGTGGCGGCGGGCTTCGGCGCATTCGCAACGGGTAACGACTCCACTGCGATCGGCGCGGGTGCCGGCGACGAAGGCATCGCGGTCGATCAGATCACCGCCGTGGGCTCCAATACGAATGCCTACGCTTATCGCGGAACAGTCGTTGGCGCTGGCAGCGTCATCTCCTATTTGGCCGCTGAAGGCACGGTTATCGGCGCAAACTCCAGCGCTTGGGCAACAGGCAGTACGGCCGTCGGTGCCAGCAGCCTGGTGGAAATTGGTGCCACAAATGCGGTAGCGCTGGGCGCCGGTTCATACGCCGAGCGTGCAAACACCGTCTCGGTCGGCGCCGATGCAGCGTGGACTGATTACTACGGCATCAAACATGCCGCCCTTACACGTCAGATTACGAACGTAGCCGCCGGCACTGAAGACACCGATGCGGTCAACAAATCGCAGCTCGACGCCGTCGCCGGCAGCGTGAGCGATGCCAGTCACTACTTTTCCGCCACTGGACAAGGCAACGACGACGCCATTGCCAGTGGCGACTACGGCACCGCTGCGGGTTCGGGCAGCTTTGCGATGGGCGAAGGCGCATCGGCATTTGGCAGCGGCGCGAATGCGATTGGTAATTTCAGCAGCGCCATCGGTTACGGCAGTGCTGCAATCGCCAACAACAGCGTGGCGCTTGGCGCCAATTCCGTCGCCGATCGCGACAATACCGTCTCGGTAGGCAGCGCCGGTGCAGAACGCCAGATCACCAACGTGGCGGCCGGTACGCAGGCAACGGATGCGGTCAACAAATCGCAATTGGATAGCTTGGCCGGCAACGTGAGTGACGCACAACACTACTTCAAAGCCAACGGTGCCAACGACGGCAGCGACGATGCCAGTGCGACGGGTACCTACGCGACGGCCGCCGGTGCGTTCAGCGCCGCCAATGGCGATTACAGCACTGCCATGGGCCTCGGCGCTGAAGCCGATGGCATCCAGTCCTTGGCTCAAGGCACCTATGCCTGGGCTAATGGCAGTGGCGCTACCGCGCTGGGTGCAGACAGCTTTGCCTATGGGGACTACACCACGGCCGTCGGCACAGATTCTTTTGCTTGGGGCCAAGGTTCCACGGCGGTAGGCTATCTTTCTTTCGC
>JAATFF010000073.1 GCA_015655335.1 Lysobacterales bacterium
AACGAAGTCTACTTTCGCAATACAAACCCCAACCTCGATCTCGCTGAGGGGCGTCGTCGCCTGCGAGAAAAGATCGCCTTGTTGCACAGCACGCCCGGATATACCGAATGCCGCATCGCCGATTACGGCACTCGTCGTCGTTTCTCGCGCGAGTGGCACAAAGAAGTGGCAACCACGCTGCATGAAGGCTTGGGCACCCAACTAGCCGGCACCAGCAACGTATGGTTGGCCTGGTAGCTCGGATTGCGTCCATTGGGCACGCTCGCCCACGAATACCTGCAGGCGCATCAGGCTTTGGGGCCGCGTTTGCGTGATTCGCAGGTCGCGGCGCTTGAAGCGTGGGCGAAGGAATACCGTGGCGATCTGGGTATCGCGCTATCGGATGTTTACGGCCTCAGCGCGTTCCTGCGCGACTTCGACATGTACTTCTGCAAGCTGTTTGATGGTACGCGGCATGATTCGGGTGATCCGTTCACATGGGGCGAGCGTGTGCTCGCGCACTACCAGGCCAATCGCGTCGATCCGCGCAGCAAGGTTCTGGTGTTCAGTGACGGCCTCGATATTCCGAAGGTGATGCAGCTGTATCACCATTTCCACGGGCGTTGCCAGCTCGCCTTTGGCGTCGGCACCAATCTCACTAACGACGTCGGTCCTACGCCGCTCAACATCGTGATCAAGATGGTTCGCTGCAATGGTCAGCCCGTGGCCAAGCTCAGCGATTCGCCCGGCAAAAATATGTGCGACGACGAGGCCTATATCGCCTACCTGCGACAGGTGTTCGATATTCCCGTGCTTGCCGAGGCGTAAGCGCACACAAAAAAGCCCGCACAATTTGTGCGGGCTTTTTGCCTATGGCGAACTTGTCGATTAGAACGCGGGCAATACCGCTCCCTGGTATTTCTGCTCGATGAATGCCTTGATCTGCGGACTGGTCAGCGCCTTGGCCAGCTTTTGGACCCGCGGATCGTTCTGGTTATCCGGGCGGCCAACCAAGTAATTCACATAAGGCGAGTTCTTGTCTTCGATCAATAGCGCATCCTTGGTCGGATTGAGTCCAGCGGCTAGCGCATAGTTGGTGTTGATCAACGCCAAATCGACCTCGTCCAACGTGCGCGGCAGCATGGCCGCTTCCAACGGTTTGAACACGAGGTTTTTCGGGTTGGCGACGATGTCCTTGGGTGTGACCAACTCGTTGTTGAGATCGTTCAACGTAATCAACCCATTCTTGGCGAGCAGCAGCAGGGCACGTCCTTGGTTGCTCGGATCGTTCGGCAAAGTGACCGTAGCGCCGTTAGGCAACTGATCGATCGACTTGTACTTATGCGAATAGGCGCCGAACGGCTCGATGTGCACGCCGGTGATGATCACCAGATCGGTCTTGTGCTCGCGATTGAAGGTGTCCAGATAAGGTTTGGTCTGGAAGTAATTTAGGTCGATGTTCTTTTCGACAACCTGCGTATTGGGCTGTACATAATCGGCAAATACCTTGATATCCAGGGTTACGCCTTCCTTTGCCAGGATCGGCTTCACCTGCTTGAGGATCTCCGCGTGCGGAAGGGCCGTGGCAGCGACCACCAAGGTTTGACTATTGGCATCGCCAGAGCCGGAAGACGAACAGCCGGCCAGGACAAGTGCGGCGGCGAGCAGAGCCAACAGCTTTTTCATGAGGGTTTTCATCCTTGTGCGATGCAACAGAATAGCCGTCCATACGGCTGAATGCAAAACCCTTGCGCCGAGCCGTTCAGAATGGTGCGTTTATAGGAATTTAACGGCGGCTGAAGTGCGCCACAATTCGGTCGCCCAGCATCTGCAAGAGCTGCACCAATACGATCAGCAGGAACACCGTGACCACCATGTAATCCGACTTGTAGCTTAGGTAGCCGTAGCGATAGGCCAAGTCGCCCAAACCTCCCGCTCCGATCGCACCGCCCATCGCGGTGTAGCCGACCAAGGCGATGGCGGTCACCGTCACGCCTGCCCACAGGCTGGCGCGTGCCTCGGGTAGCAGTACATGGCGCACGATCTGCCACGTGCTGGCACCCATCGCTTGCGATGCCTCGATCACGCCGCGCTCAACTTCACGCAGCGCTGTTTCCACGAGGCGCGCGAAGAATGGGGCGGCGCCGATGACCAGTGGCGGTATCGCGCCACGAATGCCGAGTTTGGTGCCCACGAGCACATACGTTAACGGCATCAGCACGATCATCAGGATGATGAAGGGAATGGAGCGAAGGATGTTCACCACCAGCGACAGCATGGCGTAGAGCTTCGGCATGGCATGCAATTGCCCCCTGCCGGTGAGGAACAATAAAACGCCTAGCGGCAACCCGATCACGACGGTGAGCAGCAACGAGCCACCCAGCATCAGCAACGTGTCGACGCATGCATGGCCCAGTTCGCCCCAATCGTCGATGTTAGGGAACACGGTTTGTAACAGGGGAACCTGAGTGGTGATCATCGCGCAAGCTCCTCCACGTCGATATCGGCTTCGCGCAAGGCTGACAGAGCGGCATCGACGCCGTCGCCCCGCATAGCCAAAGTCAGTTGCCCGTAAGGCAAGTCTTTGATGCGGTCGATGCGGCCGGCGAGAATGTTGAAATCGATCCCCGTCTCGCGCGTCACGCGGCCCAGCGTGGGCGACCAAGTGGCTTCGCCGCGGAAGGATAGGCGCATGATGCGGCCTGGTACGCGTTGATAGAGCATCTGTTCGCCCGCGGCTTCTTCCGGCAGCGCCTCGTTGACGAAGCGGCGCGTGGTCGGATGCTGCGGATGCAAGAACACGTCGACCACTGCGCCATGTTCCACCATGCGGCCGGCATCCAGTACGGCTACGCGGTCACACACGCGGCGCACTACGTCCATCTCGTGCGTAATCAGCACGATGGTGAGCTTCAGCTCGCGGTTGATCTCGGCCAGTAGGTCGAGCACGGATGCCGTGGTCTGCGGATCGAGGGCGCTGGTGGCTTCGTCGCACAATAAAATCGAAGGATGATTGGCCAACGCGCGCGCAATGCCGACGCGTTGCTTCTGACCGCCGGAAAGTTGCGATGGATATTTATTCGCGTGAGCGCCAAGACCCACACGCTGCAGCAATTCATCCACGCGCCCGCGGATGGCGGCCGGATCTTTCCCGGAGAGACGCAACGGAAACGCAATGTTTTCCGCCACGGTTTGGGAGGAAAGCAGATTGAAGTGCTGGAAGATCATCCCGATACGCTGTCGTGCTGCACGCAAGCTCGGGCCCGTTAGCGTGGTCATATCGGTATCGCCGATCAGTATGTGACCGCCACTCGGGCGTTCCAGCATGTTGATCAGGCGTATAAGCGTCGATTTCCCCGCACCGGAGTGACCGATGATGCCGAACACTTCGCCATCGGCGACCTCGAGGTTGAAGGGTTCGAGCGCCGGGATGTCCTTGCCATCGACGCGGTAGGACTTGTGGACATCGACGAAACGGATCACGACTAACCCTGGACAGTGGCCGGAACCCGCATTCTATGCCAGCGGAGTTGACATCGGCTGGAGTAGACTGCCATATCGTTATAACCGGAGCGATCACCATGACCACCGTCTACGACTTCAGCGCGCGCGACATCGACGGCAACGAGCAATCGCTCAGCGCCTGGCGCGGCAAGACCATGCTGATCGTCAATGTCGCGTCCAAATGCGGCTTCACCCCGCAGTACAAGGGTCTGGAAGAGCTTTGGAGCGACCGCCGCGACAAAGGGTTGGTGGTGCTAGGTTTTCCGTGCGACCAATTCGGCCATCAGGAACCGGGTGACGAGGCCGAAATCAAAAATTTCTGCGCCACCACTTACGACGTCACGTTTCCGATGTTTTCCAAGATCGAGGTCAACGGCGACAACGCACATCCACTCTATCAATGGTTGAAGAAACAGGCCAAAGGCCTGCTCGGCAGCGAGGCGATCAAGTGGAATTTCACCAAGTTCCTGATCGACTCCGAAGGAAATGTCGTAAAGCGTTACGCGCCGACCGACACGCCGCAGAAAATCGAGAAAGACCTGCAGAAAAGCTGACGCGCGCTGGCGCCGCGACGTCAGCTGTGTCCGTGGAAAGCTGCCAGCAGTTCGGCGATCGCATCGACATCACGGCTAGCGCTGGGGGCATCGCCTTGCCGCACGTAGTTGTTGATCATCACGGTGAACGCAAGCCGCTCGCCTGAAGCCGTGGTGACATAACCGGCCATGCAGTGCACATAGGTCATGCTGCCGGTTTTGGCGTGCACATTGTTGGCTGCGAGGCTGTCGCGCATGCGCCATTCGAGCGTTCCATCGACGCCCGCGCTGGGCAATGCGTCGCGCAACTGTGCGCCGTAAGGTTGGCTGGCGATATAGCTGAGCAGACGCACCATCGCGTTGGGTGTCGCCAGATCTTGTCGTGAAAGCCCCGTTCCTTCCTCTATTTGGCTGACGTCAGGAGGGATGCCGATGCGATCGAGCAGTTGACGCATAGCGCGGATGGCCCACGCTTCGCTGCTGAGAAACCCTTCGGTCGGATCGCCCGCTTGCTCGGCGGCAGCTTGTGCTTTGATGCCGGTGATCTGCAGCAGATTCTGCAGATAAAGATTCTGTGACCGTTTCAATCCACGGTTGAGTATCTCCATGACCGGCGGCGACAGCACTTGTGCCACGACAGTAGCCTGATTCAGTTCGATGTTGCTCTGCTGCGGCCAATGCAGCACGCGCAGCTGGCCGTCTAGGCGTATACCGTGCCGCGTCAGCGCTTCGCGCAATAGCGTGCCGGCAAACCACGCCGGATCGACGATGGCGAGCTTGAAATTCTGCGACTCTGCCCGCAACGCCACATGGCCGAAGGCATACAGCGTCGAATCCCCTGGCGCGCGATAAAGATTGATGTCGTTGCGCGTATTGCGCGCGCTGGTCGTCATGTTATTCACGACATGGGAGATCGCACCCGGTGGGTCAAACATCAGCGACGCCGTCCTGCCTAGTTCGCTCGATGGCGTTACGGTGAGATCGACCACATTTTCCTGCACGCTCAATGCGGAGGACGGTACGGCGAACCAACTCTGCAGATCGCGCGCCTCCCAGCCCGAACCGATCGGCGGCCCTCCGAAATAACTGTCGTCGGCGATCAGGTCACCGTGGATCTCGCGAACACCGCTAGCAACCAGCTGGGTGGCCAGCTGATCCGCCCAATCGCTATTGGTGCCCGGCGTGCCGAGCGTGGGATCGCCCATGCCATGGAGGATCAACGGGCCGTCCAGCCGGCCGTGTGCAATCGGTCGTGTGGCAAGCAGCTGAGTGGGAATGCGGTAATCGGTACCGAGCGTGTCGAGCACTAAAGCGGCGGTGTACAACTTGGCGGTCGAGGCCGGTTGCAGCAATTGATCGGCATCGTGCGTGTACAGCGTACGTCCCGTATCGAGCGATACCACCGCAATGCCCCAGCTGGACGACGCGAAACGCGGCTGTCCGATCTGCGCGTCGATGGCTGCCGCGAGTTGCTGTGGCGTGGTGGTCGTTGCGACGGGGGCGACGTCGACAGCGCTTGCCGGGGCGTTGATGATCGCGCCAAGCAGTACGCACGCCGCGCCGATCCAGAATAGATATCGCGATGAGGCTACGTTCATCGGCTTAGTATGCCCAGGCCCATGACGGCACGGTAGGTTCAGGCGACCCAGGCACGACGTCGGCGAATACGCAGGCCAAGCCATGCCAGGCTCAAGCCGCGCATCGCCATAAACGCCATAAACGCCAGCCACAATCCTTGGTTGCCGAAGCCGCGGGTGAGCCAGGCGAGTAGCGCAAAAAACACCACCGACACCAGCATCCCGTCACGCATCTCGCGCGCTCGGGTGGCGCCGATGAACAGGCCGTCAAGCAGATAGCTCCATACCGCCACGACCGGCAGCGCCGTAAGCCATGGCAGATAACGGTAAGCCGCGTCGCGCACCTCGGGCAGGTTGGTCTGCAAGTTGACGAAGACGTGTCCCGCCGCACCGAAGAAAAGCGCATACCCTACGCTGCCGATGAAGGACCAGCCGCCGGCGACCACCAGTGCGCGGCGCAGCGCGTGATGATCGCCTGCACCGATGGCATGGCCGCATAGCGCTTCCACAGCATTGGCCAATCCATCGAGGCCAAACGCGGTCAGCATGAGTCCGTTGAATAAGAGCGCATTGGCTGCAACGGTGGCGTCACCCAGGCGCGCACCAAGCAACGAGAGGCTGAAGAACACGCCTTCCAGCGCGAGCGTGCGCAGAAAGATATCGCGATTGACCATCAGCAAAGGGCGCCAATGGTTCCAGCCGCGCATGGCTGTCCAATCGATGTGTCCGTCCAGGCCACGCACAACCTGGCTCGCGCGCCATAACCCGTACAGCGCGCCACACCATTCGCCGCCCACCGACGCCAGCGCGATACCGGGCACGCCCCAGCCAAAGCCCGGTACGAACAGCACGTTCAACGCGATGTTCACGATGTTGGTTACCAGCAGCAATGCCAGCGTGGTGCGCGCACGCTGCGCACCGATAAACCACCCCGCCAAGGCATAGTTGAGCAATGCGGCGGGCAGTCCGAGCAAGCGAAGATGCAGATAGCTCAGTGCACGTCCGCTCATCAGCGGCGTCGAGTGCATCTGGCCGACCAGCCAAGGCAGCAGCGGCACCATCAGTGCGCCAACCAGCACGCCCAGTAGTGCCGCCAATAGGAGTGCCTGCACTTGCACGGTGCGTAAGGCGGATGCATCGCCCGCGCCTTTGGCCTGGGCCGCGAAGCCGGTCGTGCCCATGCGCAGGAAACCCAGACTCCATACCGGCAAGGCATACACCGCGCTGCCCACGGTGACGGCGCCGAGATCCTGTGTCTGCGGCAAATGACCGGCAACCGTGCTATCCACCAGCGCCACCAGCGGCACGGTGAGGTTGGACACGATCATCGGCATCGCGAGTGTCCACACCTGTCGATGGGTCGGGCGATGGCGCCAGGCGTCGAGTAGCGAAGTCATGGGAAATCAGGAGGGGCGGGGGTGATGCATTTTGGCATGTTTCCCGCGCCGGGCTTGCATGGGATGTTACCCTTGTAAGCCCGTCGGCTTTGGTCGACACAATACCGTTCCAGCGAGACCATCATGCAGATTGCCGACCAAACCGTTGCCTCCTTCCACTACACGCTGACCGACGATAGCGGCCAGGTTATCGACAGTTCTGAAGGTCGCGAGCCGCTGACGTATCTGCACGGCAGTGGCCAGATTGTGCCGGGCCTGGAGAAGGTGATGGCAGGACGCGTGGCAGGCGACCAATTCAAGGTCGATGTCGCCCCGGAAGAAGGCTATGGCGTACACCATCCAGAACTGGTGCAGGAGCTGCCGCGCGAAGCGTTTCAGGGCGTGGACGATGTCCAGCCGGGGATGCAGTTCCAGGGGCACGGTCCGCAAGGCGTCATCAACGTGACGGTGACCAAGGTCGATGGCGAGAAGGTGCACATCGACGGCAATCACCCGCTGGCCGGCCAGACCCTGCATTTCGACATCGAAGTGACCGACGTACGCGCAGCCAGCGAGGAAGAACTCGCACACGGCCATGTGCACGGCGCGGGTGGTCATCACCATTGATGCATCGCGGCCGCGTACGGTCGCGATTGTTGGGTAGGCACTGCTGGTTAGTCGGCGGCCATCTTCCTGCGCGTGCAAGGCCACGCGCTCATTGTCTTTGAGGAAACACCGGCCCCGAGTCTGATCGGGGCTGGATTTCTTCTGAAAAAATTCGATTCAAGGTTCAATACCAATCCAGCAGCGAGATACCTGCGCCGAGATACGTGGCATTGTGGTTGTAGTCGATCATGCTCTCGCCGTATCCCTTGAACAGTTCCATATAGCCGCGCAGGTTGCCGACGAGCGGGAAGCTCCAGGTAAATCGTCCCGCGCCGTGTTGCTCGCTGCCGCCACGTAGCGAATCACGCAGCATCAAGCCAAATTCCTGGCCGTGCCATTCGTGGATGATCTGCATATCGGCGCGACCCATGTAATTGCTGATATTCGGGTTGTTGTCGTCTGCCGCTTGTTCGGGGATGCGCCACCATGGGCGGATTTCGAACCCGATCTGCCCCATCACTCGATTCCAGCTGCGGGAGAGCGGATCGGACTGGCCATTGGATTGATGGTTGACGCCGATGCTGAGCAGACGGCCATCCCAGCCGAAAATTTGGTAATGGGTGTCGAACACGAGCATGGCCTCGGGTTCGTAATCGGTTTCTCGGAACGGTCGCGACAACTTCGAGTTATAGACCTGCCAATAGGAATCCTGCGTATAGCCCACCCACAAGTCGCCGACATCGCCAAACACACCTTGCCAGAGTTTGGTTTTCAGGCTGATCTGGAATTTGCTTTCGACGTCCTGCATACCCAGTGGCGTATGCGCCGCGTTCTCCGGATTGGGGCTGTACGGCAGGTTGTTCTGGTTGCTGGTGGCAAATGCAGGCAGCACATAGATCGGTTTGTAGCCACGCAGATTGAAAGTTCCCAGCTTGCTTTCCGGCGATAGCTCCCAGCGGCTATCCAGCAATGAAAGTGGCGCAGCACTGTTGCCACCGGTCGATGTAACTTCGGCAACGCTGCGGTTCTGGGAGAAGACGTTGGACGATGGCGTTGAAGTGGGTTCGATGCGCTTCTTGGCAGCAGGCATCTGGTTGCGCCCGGTTGCACGGTCGTAGCAAGCGAGCCGCTGTGCGTCGCTTTCTATGCCTGTACAAGCACGGATGTCCGCCGGATCTGCGTTCTGCGCAAATGCTGGCGAAACCGCCAAATGGGCGCACATTCCGACAATCAGGCCGCTAAGCCATCGTTTCATGAGCGACTCCCTGACACACCGATCCCCGGCATGTTGACATCCAGTCTAACGATCTGGCGAGGATAAATGAAAAGCCGGCCATCCATGTATCGATGGCCGGCGTGATGCATTCGTCAACGTGCATCTGTTGCGCGGTTAGTTCGGTTGCTGCAACCAGTGCTGATATTGCGACTTGCTGATGCGATCGCCGTGCCCCGCGGCGTAGCTGAAATCATTGGCCAGCGGCGGATAAGCGTCAGCTTGTTCGCGAGTGATGAATTTCGAACCGCCCGATAGCTGTTCGAACGATGGCGGCGAGGCAGTCGACGGTGTCTGGCCCATGGTGGAGTTGATGGTGACTTGGCCCTGCGACGAATTGAACGTCGCGCTGTCGCTGCCTGTAGCGGGTGCGGCCGCGTTGCCTTGCGGTGGATTGGCCGGCTGCATGGGCTGGTTTTGCGCCAATGAGATGCCCGTGAAAAGTAGGCACGTACCTAGCAGGGGAATGAGGAGGGGAGTGCGATAGGTCATAGTGATAGCTCCATGCAAGAGCGCTTGAGATGCCAGGGCGCGTCCGTGCGATGTGCGTTTGGCCAAAGCGATCCTGGCCCATCAAGCTTGGGTCCACGTTAGCAATGATGGCGTAAATGCCAGCACAATAGGAAGGTCATCATTTCGTGAAGGCATGCATCCGTTGAGCAAATCTTCATCCGGTACTCGCGCCATCACGCTCACGCAGGCGCGTGGACTGCATCTGGCCGCACAGGGACTGCTTCAAGCGCCGAAACGCCGTGCGCGACGCGACGATGTGCTGGCGACCATTCAGCGTATGCGTCTGTTGCAGATCGATAGCATTCATGTTGTCGCACGCAGCCCTTATCTGGTGCTGCACGCCCGACTGGGCGATTACCCGTCGACGTGGCTGGAAGAGGCGCTCGATACGGGGCGTATTGCCGAATGCTGGGCACATGAAGCCTGCTTCGTCACAGCCGCCGATATCGGACTTCATCGCGCATGGCGCGCGCAGGCAGAAAGCAAGCATTGGGCAGATCGTCACGCGGCGCGCGTCAGGGACACTCACCTAAAGGAAATGCATGGCCTGCTCGCACGTATTCGCACATCGGGGCCGGTGCGGGCCGCCGATTTCGAGCGCGCGGATCGTGGCGTTTCCGGCTGGTGGGAATGGAAGCCGGAGAAGCGTTGGCTTGAGGCCTGGTTTGCATCGGGAGAATTGATGGTGACCCGACGCGAACGCTTTCAGCGCGTCTATGACTTGGCCGAGCGCGTGCTGGCCAAGCTCGATCCGCCCATGGATGGCGCTGTGATGGCGCAATCGCAAGCGGCATTGCGCGAACGTTTCATTCTCGACAGCGTGCGGGCTCTGGGCATCGCGCAAGCGCGATGGATCGCCGACTACTTTCGCTTGAAGCCCGCGGTAGATGAGCGCGAGTTGGAACCGCTGCTTGCCAGCGGACAACTACTGAGCGTGCGCGTCGCAGGATGGGATAGCCCTGCATACGTTCACGCCGACAATACTGCGCTTCTGGAAAAAGCCCGCGAAGGGCGATTGCGCGCGACACACACGGCGTTGCTCTCGCCTTTCGATCCGGTGATATGGGATCGCGCGCGTTTGCGTGATCTGTTCGATTTCGACTACAGCATCGAATGCTATCTGCCGGCGGCGAAGCGCCAATTTGGCTACTACGTGCTGCCTATTCTTCATCGCGGACGCCTGATTGGACGACTCGACGCGAAGGCGCATCGTGCTGAAGGCGTTTTCGAAGTCAAGGCACTCTTCCTCGAAGACGAGGTGACGCCATCCCCGCGCATGCTCGAAGAACTGGCGCAGGCGATCAGCGCTAGCGCGATCTGGCACGGTACGCCGCAGGTTCGTCTTGGGCGCTGCCGGCCGACGCAAGTGGCGTCCGCCTTGCGCGCGATTTGGCGCCGCTGAATCAGCGAGGGTCGTCAATGCGGTGCTGCGTTGGTACTCGTGGGTGGTGTCACGCAGGCACGTCCTTTCAAAACAGTCGCCAGCTGCTGCGTTAATCCGGCACAGCGATTGGCGAGATAGGGACGCACATAGGGGTCATTGGCATCTTGCAGCAGACTGGCACGCATCGCCTGATAATGCGTTTGCACAGCGTCTGAACCATAGATTCCAGCCACGCGATGGCAGGCCAGATAGTCGTCGAGATAGGCATCGCAAGCGGCAATACCGGTGGTGGCGACCGGGTGGGCAGGTGGCGTTTGAGGTGGTGTTTGCCGGCGTGCGGCGTGGCTGCAGCCCCCTAAAAGCAGGCCAAGCGCGAGGCAGCTGAACCGGCCGGTGTCAGCCAGTCGAAAGATACCTGTCGTATTACCCAGTTCCATGGATGCTTCCCAATTGCGCCAATAAACGACATTTAACATAGCTTTTGGGGTGGGCAAGGTACTCTTTGTGAAGATGCATTCGCTTTAACCGTGTATTTGCGGTTATGATGCCGCTACTGTGTTTGCCGGGGTCATCAGAGTCACGTGGCCCGATGCAGCTGATTAACGATCTGCCTCATCGCTCACCCTAGGGTTTTCCTTAGCACACCAGTAAGTCGGCCGCTCAAGGCGGTTGAGTCTTTATTTTTGCGAAAACCTAGTTTTGGAGTGTGTTTCATGTCTGATCGTCAGATCGGTACCGTTAAGTGGTTCAACGATGCCAAGGGTTTCGGCTTTATCAGCCGCGACAATGGCCCGGATGTCTTCGTGCATTTCCGCGCGATCCAGGGCAATGGCTTCAAGAGCCTGCAGGAAGGCCAGAAGGTGAGCTTCAAGGTTGTGCAGGGCCAGAAGGGTCTGCAGGCCGATGAAGTCATGGCGGCCTAATTGCTTGTATAGATCGATTTAAATAAGAGCCGGGTTTAATGCCCGGCTTTGTACGTTTAAAAAATTTGAGTTTGATGGCGAGATGTGAATTTTTAATCACACATTGCTTCACTGAACTCATTATGCTCTCTGCACTGTGTTTGCTTGGTAACGTGCGTATCTCGGCGCGGTTAATCTGTGTCGCTCCACCTGATCCTCAGCATCCCCAGTAAGCCGTTGACCCGGGCGGGTCGACTGGTCTCAGAGTCAAACGCTGGAACAGATGGAGTTAATCATGTCGGATCGTAAGCAAGGTACAGTCAAGTGGTTCAATGATGCGAAGGGTTTCGGGTTTATCTCGCCCGATGACGGCTCGGCCGATCTCTTCGTGCATTTCCGTGCCATTCAGGGCAACGGCTTCAAGAGCCTGCAAGAAGGCCAGAAGGTCACCTTCAAGGTTGTGCAGGGTCAGAAGGGCCTGCAAGCCGATGAAGTCATGGCAGCCTAATTGCCTGAATAGATCGATTTAAAAAGCCGGGCTTCATGCCCGGCTTTTTTTGTTTTTGAATAGCTGCATCCGGCTTTTAATTGTGCTCCCAGATGTGAATTTTCCATCACACATAGCTTCACGGGAATCACTATGCTTTGAGCACTGTGTCTGCTCGGTCATGTGCGTGTCCGGACGCCGTTCGTCCGTGTCGTCCACTCAATCTCGGCAAACCCAGTAAGCCGTCGGCCCGGGCGGGCCGACTGGTCTCAGAGTCAAACGCTCGAACGGATGGAGTGAATCATGTCGGATCGTGAGGTTGGCACAGTCAAGTGGTTCAACGACGCCAAGGGTTTCGGTTTCATCAGTCGCGAGAATGGCCCGGACGTCTTCGTACATTTCCGCGCAATCCAGGGTAATGGCTTCAAGAGTCTTAAAGAAGGGCAAAAGGTCAGCTTCAAGGTCGTGCAAGGGCAGAAGGGCTTGCAGGCCGACGAAGTCAACCCGGCTTGAGTCCTGATTGACCGCACGCGTAAAAAAGGCCGGCAAATGCCGGCCTTTTTGTTTCTCTCGCAAGCATTGGTTAACCTGCCCCGATGTCCGCAACCTTTACGCCATCCGCAGTAAATACCTCGTCATCTGTCGTCGTGCCCATCGTGTCGAACGACGGTGCGCGCAGTGAATTGATCGTTGTGCAACCAGACGACTATCCGCGATGCATTCTCTACTGGCTTCCCGCGATGGGCGTGGCCGCCAAACACTACTTGCCGCTCGCCGAGGCGTTTGCCGCGCGAGGCATCGCTGTCGTATTGCATGAGTGGCGCGGTATTGGATCCAGCGATCGTCGCGCCGGACGGCAGGGTGATTGGGGTTATCGTCAACTGCTTGATGCCGATTTACCGGCAGGCGTGGCCGAAGCGCGCGCGCGTTGGCCGAGGGCGAGATTATGGATGGGCGGCCACAGCCTGGGTGGTCAGATGTCATGTCTATATGCCAGCCTTCATCCGGCTGAAGTAATGGGAATTGCCTTGATTGCGAGCGGCGCGCCGTATTGGCGACGCTTTCGCTTCGGCGCATTCATTTCCATCGCTTACGCACTCGCAACGCCGTTGGCGCGACTCGTAGGTCATCTACCCGGACGCCAAATCGGTTTCGGCGGTAATGAGGCACGAGGCGTGATCGACGATTGGTCGCGCAGCGGGCGCACGGGACGCTATTCGGCCCATGGCATGGCAGTGGATTTCGAAAAGCAGCTGACCGTGCTTGAGCTACCCGTGCTCGCTTTACGTTTGCGCGACGATTGGCTGGCCCCGCAATCTTCGTTGGAATGGCTACTGGACAAAATGCCCAGGGCGCTCCGACGAATGAGTGTTATTACACCGGAACAATTGGCGGGGCAGGCAGCGGATCACTTCACCTGGATGAAGGCGCCCAATGCCCTTGTTACGCAGCTGGCGGACTGGATCCAGTGTCGTGATGACGTCACTGGCGCGATCAACCATGGCCAGTCTTAATCGCGGTGGCTTCCGGCGCCATGTAGTAAAATTCCACGTTCGGTGACATCACCCATGAAGCTATTCGAAACCTACGTCCAACGCAGCCTGACCTTTCGCAATCGCATCGTGGTGTCGCCGATGTGTCAATACTCGGCAACGAATGGCATACCGGACCATTGGCATTTCGTGCACCTGGGCAGTCGCGCTGTGGGCGGTGCAGGTGCGGTGATCGCGGAAGCCACGGCGGTTTCCGCAGAAGGGCGCATTTCTGCGGGCGACACCGGAATTTGGAACGACGCGCAGGTGCAGGCATGGCAACCCATCACGGCATTCATCGCCGAACAGGGCGCTATTCCCGGCGTG
This sequence comes from Lysobacterales bacterium, assembly GCA_015655335.1. GTDB lineage: Bacteria > Pseudomonadota > Gammaproteobacteria > Xanthomonadales > Rhodanobacteraceae > Dyella_B. The sequence continues at coordinate 13,994 of JAATFF010000073.1, forward strand.
CAGCTCGCTCATGCGGGTCGCAAGGCCAGCGTGTGGCGGCCATGGGAAGGGGGCGCCTCGCTGAGCGCGGAAAACGGTGCGTGGCGGACGGTAGCGCCTTCGGCAATTCCGTTCGATAAGGATTGGCATGTACCGCAGGCGCTCGATGCAGACGGTATACGTAAAGTGATAGCGGACTTCCGCGCCGCGGCCGTGCGCGCACGAGATGCCGGATTCAAATTGATCGAGCTGCATGGTGCGCACGGTTATTTGTTGCATCAGTTTATGTCGCCGCTCAGCAACCATCGCGATGACGAATACGGTGGCCGTTTCGAAAACCGCACACGTCTGGTGCGTGAAGTGATTGTCGCCGTCCGCGAAGTTTGGCCGCCGGAATTGCCCTTGTGGCTGCGTATCTCGGCCACGGACTGGGCCGAAGGCGGTTGGGATATCGATGAGAGCGTGCGTCTTGCAGGCGAACTCAGCGAGCTCGGCGTGGACTTGCTAGACGTCTCCAGTGGCGGCCTGGTGCCCCATGTGAAGATTCCCGTTGGACCGGGTTACCAGGTGCCATTCGCGGCGCGCATCCGGCAGGAGGCGCGTATTCCCACCGGCGCAGTCGGCCTGATCACGGAACCGGCCCAGGCCGATGGCATCATTGCGGGCGGTGCTGCGGATATGGTTCTGATTGCGCGCGCCAGCCTGCGCGATCCGTATTTTCCGCGACGCGCTGCGCAGGAACTGGGTGCAACGATCGTTGCACCGGTGCAATATCAGCGGGCTTGGTGAGGGGAGCACGACATGCAGCAGCAACCGACCTTGATCGAGAACAGCCGCCTGCACGATCTGGGTGATGGCTTCGTCGTGGAACGCATGTTGCCGGTTTTGGCAACGCGGCATGTCGGTCCGTTCGTATTCTACGACCACATGGGTCCGACGAATTTCTCCCCTGGCAAAGGGCTGGATGTGCGCCCGCATCCCCACATCGGCCTGGCTACGGTGACATGGTTGTTCGAAGGTACCATTCGGCATCGCGATAGTCTTGGCAGCTTGGCGGATATCACACCCGGTGCAGTGAATTGGATGACGGCCGGGCAAGGTATCGCGCATTCCGAGCGCACGCCACCGGACGCACGCCGCAGCGGACAACGCATGCACGGTATCCAGGTGTGGGTAGCACTGCCGCGCGTCGACGAGGAAGTTGCGCCGGAGTTTCATCATCACGAGTCGGAAAGCCTGCCGCGCATCAGCCAGCTGGGCGCGAAGCTGGTATTGATTGCCGGCACCGCCTACGGCCACACGTCGCCCGTTAAGGTGTTCGCGCCGATGTTCTTTATCGAAGCACGATTGGAGGCAGGCTCGGAGCTTGCGCTGCCGGAGGAGCACGCCGAACGTGGCGTGCACGTGATCGAAGGTGAAGTTAGTTGGGGTGACGTCCTCTTGTCCGCTAAACAGATGGCGGTGCAGGCGGGTCAGTCCACGGTGCCGGTACGCGCGAAAACGGCGAGCAGGCTGATGCTGTTCGGTGGTGCTCCGCTGGATGGCGAGCGCCATTTGTGGTGGAACTTCGTATCGAGCTCGCGTGAGCGTATCGAAGTGGCCAAGGCGGATTGGGCTGCGCAGCGCTTCGGCAAGGTGACGGGAGACGATCAGGAGTTCATCCCGCTTCCCGGCTGACGTGCACGGCGCAGGTGTTCGCGATACGCTGGATCAGCCAGATTATTCGGGGCGCACCATGTCCACGTTTGCCAGTTTTCGCGATTTTTATCCTTACTACCTCGATGAACATCGCGACCTGCGTTGTCGTCGGATGCATTTCGTCGGCAGCTCGTTGGTGTTGCTGATTGTGTTGTTCGCTTTGCTTTTTGGACGACCCCTCTGGCTATGGTTCGCGCCTGTTGCGGGCTATGGTTTTGCCTGGGTCGGTCACTTTGTTTTTGAGAAGAATCGGCCTGCCACGTTTCGCCATCCGCTCTACAGCCTGATGGGGGACTGGGTGATGTATTGGCAGGTGTGGCGCGGGCAAGTGAAAATCTGATCTTGTAGGTTTGGCGCAAGGTCGCATTCGTTTTGTTGCAATAGGTTTACAACCTGTATCGCTGAAACGTCGATCAAATCATGAAGGTATGTCACATCAGAATCGGCACGTGATGACGGTCCGATTTTTTTTGCGCGCCTCTCGCAAGTAATCGTCGAATGGGCTCCCGCTGAATGCCCCCCAACTTGTCATAAATGCCTGACAACGGATCCACGCTACTCGCGTTAGATTTCACATCCCCGCTGAGATTTACCGTTGGACTCCTATGTCCATGCATCAGTCCCCTCACTTCTGCGATGCACCTGAATCGCCTTTGCCTTGGCGCGATAGTGGCGATCAATAGAAAACTATTGGATATCGGCGAAAAATGGCCCGCGAGCGATATCGCCTGGATGCTGGCGATATTGTCTTTGGGTCTGTTGGTAAGACTGTTTCGCATCGATCATCAGCCGTTCTGGCTAGACGAGGCCTTGACCTCTCAGCGGATTCACCTCGGCCCCAGCGGCCTGATTGCGGATAGTTTTACCAATCGGCACATGCCGACTTACTTTTTATTGCTGCAGCTGATTTCCCAGTTCGGTTCAGGGAACGCCTTGCTGCGGATGCCATCGGCGCTGTTCGGCGCATTGTCGGTCGGAACCGTGTTTGCCATGGCACACCGTATCAGCGGCCGGGGCGCCGCTATCGTTGCTGGGTTGTTGATGGCGCTATCGCCTTTGCAGGTGCAGTACGGCCAAGAGGCGCGTTCCTACACGCTGGTAACTTTGTTGATCACCGTGGCGCTGTGGGGCTTGCTGCGGCTTGCGCACGACCCGCAACGCGCAGCGCTCGATGTTCGTCGTTCTGATGCCGATCGATGGGGGTGGGGCGCGTATGCGTTGGGCACCATCGGCGCGCTTGATGTGCTCGGCGACGCAGCCCCCTGGCTGATTGCCTCCAACCTTTCGCTGTTTTTGATCTGGCGATCCTTGCGCTTGGAGCCGTCGTCCGAATTGCACATCGGCTTTCGGCGTAACGCGTTGATGAGCGTGGCGGCCATTCTGGTCTGCACGCTGCCTTTCTACGGTGCGATCCTTGCGGCCGGCGACAGCCATATGCTGCAGAAATTCGACTGGATTCCGCAGTTGAGCTGGCAGCACCTCTGGGTTGCCGCCAGCAGTGTTTATCTGATGCGCATGACTGCGGTGGTGCGCTTCGACCTATTGCACACTGCTGTGCCGCTATTGGGGGCGCTAGTGGCGTCGCTAGGATGCGTTGGATTGCTCCGCACATGCAGACGATTGGATGGACGCATTCTGCTCTTAGGCGTCATCGTATTGCCGTTGCTGATCCTGACGATTTCGCTGTTCAAATCGATGTTGTTGCCGCGCTACATCTTGTGGAGCGCGGCGCCGTTTTTTGTGCTGGTCGGCATCGGTGCAGCAGCGTTACCGCGTCGAACATTGCCGATGATGGCCGGTGTCTTGTTCCTGCTTGGAGCGGTCAATCTTGGACCGGTCTACAGGGTGGAGACCAAGCCGCGCTGGGATATGGCTGCGGCGACGCTGGCTGCGAATGTGCGGCCAGGCGATACCGTTTTTACGGCGGATCCGAACGCACCGACCATGCTCGCCGTCTTGCAACCCAAAGACGGTATGCCGATTGAAGCAACCGCGCTGATAACGTCTCAGCTGGATCAAGCCCTGGCGCGTTGGAAACAAGGCGGTCGTGTCTGGGCGGTAAACGGCCGCTCGGCGTTGGGGGAGCGCGAGGAGCTGGATGCGTTCAAAACCCGCATTGCCGCGTTAGGCACGCCGACGGTGGAAATTCCTCAGGGCAAGGAAATCACCATCTTGATGTTCCCTGCGCCAGAAGGTCCGATCCCTAACTGATCGGCTTACCGATACTGACGGTGACACTCGCTGCAGACCTGATCTACCTGCTTTAGCGCGGTGGCAAGCGCCGTGCAGTCCGCCGGCGCCGATTGTGCGGCGGTCTGCAATGCAGTGCGCAGATGACCGGCGAGATCCTGAAACGGCGGTGGCGCGTCTGGAAACGCGGCGGAAATGTCGCCGGCAGTCATCTGCATATGCTGCAACTGAGCGAGGTTCGCAGCGGCTTCGCAGCGCTGTCCCTTGATGGCCTGTTGCAACTGATGGCGATGGAAGCCCATGGTCACCATGACGGCGTGGGGCAGCGGATTTCGCTCGTTTAAGGCCCGCATGCTAAACACGGTGCCGATGATGCCGATGGCCAGTCCGAGCACGATGAGGAAAGCTGCACGCATTGCCTTGTCCACGCGAGGTTCGATGGCCGCCGAGCATACAGCAGGGTTCTGTCCGCATGGCAGCGCGATGCCCGGTTAAAATGCCAAGTCTTTCAAGATAAGGTGCCAGCGTGAATTTTTGCGTTCCTGAAGCCGCGAACGGTGACCGCGGATGAGCGGTACAGCGTTTCCGACTGAGCGTTTCGACGGAGTAGAGCGGTTGTATGGCACCGGCAGCGTCGCGCGCCTGGCACAGGCGCACGTTTGCGTGATCGGTATCGGCGGCGTCGGCTCCTGGGCTGCTGAAGCATTAGCGCGTACTGGCGTGGGCCGTCTAACTCTGATCGATGCCGACGAAGTCTGCGTTTCCAATACCAATCGACAGCTGCATGCACTGGATGGCGAATACGGCAAACTGAAAGTTGGCGTGATCGCCGCGCGGGCACATGCGATTAATCCGGCGATCCGGTTGGAGGCCATTGAGCGCTTCCTCACGCCGGCAACGCTGGACGAATTGCTCGACCGCGGCTACGACGTGGTACTGGATGCTTGCGACGCATTCCGGGTGAAGCTCGAAGCCATCGCGTGGTGTCGACGACGCAAACTGCCGATGGTGACGGTGGGTTCGGCCGGCGGCCGCACCGATCCTACGCAGGTTCGCGTGCGCGACCTGTCGCGCACCGAGCACGATGCGATGTTCAGCCTGATCCGTAAAAAGCTCCGCCAGGATTTCGGCTTTCCGCGAAACCCGGATCGTTACTTCGGTGTTTCGGCGGTTTATTCGCTACAGAATGTGCAATATCCGCAGCCGGACGGCACCGTGTGCGGCACGCGCCCACCGGGCGGCGATGCGTTGAATCTGGCATGCGGTGGCGGCCTGGGAGCCGCCACGCATGTCACCGGTGCGTTTGCTTTCGCAGCGGTCGGCAAGGTGCTGGAAAAACTGCTAGACCGCTAGTTCCGCTCTGCCAGCTCGGAACTACCAACCCATGTACTGGCCGCCATTGATCTTCAGATTGGTGCCGGTGATCCAGCTGGTTTCATCGGTCGTGAGGAATACCACCGCGTGGGCGATTTCTTCCGGTGTACCGAGGCGACCTACCGGGATCTGCGCGATGATCTTCTCGCGCACTTCCTCCGGCACCGCCATCACCATGTCGGTACCGACATAGCCCGGCGAAACCGTGTTCACGGTAATGCCGAACCTGGCATTCTCCTGCGCCAGTGAAATGGTGAAGCCATGCATGCCGGCCTTGGCCGCTGCGTAATTGGCCTGCCCGTACTGGCCCTTCAGGCCGTTTATGGAGCTGATCTGAACGATGCGACCCCACTTGCGGGTGCGCATGTCCTCGATCACCGGGCGAGTGACGTTGAAGCAGGCGTTGAGGTTGGTGTTCACCACATCCATCCACTGGTGGTAAGTCATCTTGTGGAAGGTGGTATCGCGTGTGATGCCGGCGTTGTTGATCAGAATCTCCACCGCGCCGCACTTGCGGTGCACGCCCTCGATCATCGTCTCGCACGCGGCCGGATCGACGACGTCGCCCTGCACCATGCACACATCAATACCTTCCTGTGTCATCGCCTTATGCCAGGCCTGGGCTTTCGCTTCGTCGCGATAGTTGGTGGCAACACGGTGTCCCTGCTTGGCCAGGTAGCGCACGATGGCGGTACCGATGCCGCCGGTGCCGCCCGTAACCAATGCCGTACGCTGTGTCATGACCTGTTCTCCTTGAATGTCTACGTGGGAAGCTGTTGCGCCGTGTCGGCGGACAGCATGGGGTTATACGCAGACATCATGAAGGAATATCGGTTCTCGGTATCGCGAACATGTTGCCACTGCGTCC
>JAATFF010000109.1 GCA_015655335.1 Lysobacterales bacterium
CAGCGTGGCGACGATGCGCCACGGTTTGCTGTGTTTGACGGTGATGACCAGATCGGACTGGCCCGTGTCTTGCGTGGGGGCGATATCGATTGCCACATCCTGTGACGGCACGCGCTTCATCTGCTCAAGCCCCTGTTCGATGTCACGCAAGTTGAGCAAATCGCCAGCGCGCATCGGCAAAGCCCAACGCCGGTCTTGGGATGACGAACCATCCGCCATACGGATGGCATGAATCACACCGGGCACAAGGGTGATGGCGAGCATGCCCTTGGAAAGATCCTGCGCCTGCAAGCCGACGCGCGTGGTGACATAGCCGCGATCGATGATCAGGTCGCCCGCACGCCTGACGATCAGGCTGATGCCTTCGTGACCGACGCAACGGCCCGCGTATTGGTTGAGATAGCGCCGCACGAACTGGAAATCCGCAACGCGTTCGCCAACCAGGCGGATGCCGTGCAACGCGATGCAAGGGGATTCGTCGGGCAAAGTGAGAGTGCGGAAGCTGCTGGAGGTTTCACGATCGAGGCGGACATCCGGCGCCTGATTTCGTGCCTCGCGTTCCTGCGCCTGACGTTGCGTGCGTTCGCGTTGCTGCTGTTCGTCGAGTGTGATGGCCGACGTGGGCGGCCGATCCTGAGCGGCGGCGAGCGGCGACATAACCGCCACGCCCGCGAGCGCCAGCCAGCGCTTCCACGGCGCATCGCGGCGAACGAATGAATCTCCCTTGAGGTACACAGCTTCCATACTCTTGCGCATATTCACGAGGCAAGGACCATAGCGAACATGCGTTCGGCGCAGCCATATGACGCGTCGTGACTACGAAAAATCAGTGATCACTTACATGCATGCGCAAGGAAAACAGTCATAGCAGCGCGTTTGTCACTTATTTTTTGCTGCCGCCCTCAAAGAATTGCCACGCCCAGTAGTCTTATCGGCAGAGGTGTCGGCTGTGCTCGAGTCCCAGCCCCCTCAAAGATCTATGGATGCTTCCTTAATTCGAGACACTCAAGACATATAGCCGTGCAGATCCCTCTCCCTCTTGGGTGAGGGTTGGGGTGAGGGGACGCTCTTGTGCGAGCGTTGATCGAAGCGGGCTTTCTTGAAAGTCTTTCGCAAGATTCGCCCCTCACCTCAGTCCTCTCCCCGAAGGGGGGAGGAGGAAGAGCGCAGGCACAACAACCTTTCCACGACGCGTCTCGAATAAGGGAAAGATCAATAGAAGAACGGCTTTTGTGTTAGGCCTATTCCTTCTCACACTGGCATTGCTTTACCGGGTTGCATTACCGTCGGCCGTTCGGTGCCAGGACGGCGCAATCCCCAACGCTACAGGGCCCCTCAATGAAAACCACAAAGACGCTTTGCGGCGCGATAGTCGCCGGCCTATGCCTTTCCGCTGGCGTGTCCGCCACCGAGACATCCACGTCTGGCTATAACCCGCTCGAGACGTTCGCGCCGTTCGTCTATCCGCAACCAGCCACGGCCTATCGCTCCGCCAGCGGCAGGCCGGGGCCACTGTTCTGGCAAAACCGCGCCGACTATCAGATCAAGGCGACGCTGGAACCGACAACGCGCAAGCTCACGGGTGAGGAAACGATCACCTACACCAATCACAGTCCGGACGATCTGGACGTGCTGTGGCTGCAAGTGGAACAGAATCGCTATCGCAAAGACGCGCGCGGTGCATTCGGCGGCGGCAAGTTTCCGACGGAATTTACCGATGGCGAGCACATCGAGTCGATCGCTGTCGAAGGCGCCGACGGTAAATTGCAGAAAGCCGAATGGGTTATTTCAGACACCCGCATGCAAGTGCGCCTGCCGCAGCCACTGAAAGCGCGCGATGGCAAGCTGCGTTTGCATATCAGCTACAGCTACACGGTGCCCGGCGAATTCGGCGGGCGTACCGATGTGAATCCGACCAAGAACGGCGATATCTTCGAGATCGCGCAGTGGTATCCGCGCATGTGCGTCTACGACGATCTGCGTGGATGGACGACCGATCCCTACCTCAACAACGAGTTCTATCTCGAATACGGCGATTACGATTATTCAGTGACGGTGCCGTGGGACATGATCGTGGTTGGCTCCGGCGAGCTGCTGAATCCGCAGGATGTGCTCACCAAGACTGAGTTGCAGCGCCTGGAGCAGGCTCGCCACAGCGACGCGACGGTAATGATTCGTTCGGCGGAGGAAATAAGCGACCCGACGACACGTCCCAAACAAAGCGGCACGCTGACCTGGCACTTCCGTATCCAGAACAGCCGCGACGCCGTATTCGGCGCATCCAAGGCTTTCATATGGGACGCGGCACGCATCAATCTGCCAAACGGCAAGACGGCATTGGCCGAATCCGCCTATCCCGTCGAAAGTGCCGGCAACGGTGCATGGGGCCGCGCCACCGAATACGTCAAGGCATCCACCGAATACTTCTCGAAGCAGTGGTATCCGTACCCCTATCCGGTAGCGATCAACGAAGCCGGCTCGGCAGGCGGCATGGAATACCCGAGCATCACGTTCGATTCGAAGGAAGCCAAAGGTAGCGATCTGCATGCGCTGATCGCGCACGAGATCGGCCACACCTGGTTCCCGATGATCGTGGGCACGGACGAGCGCCGCAACGCGTGGATGGACGAGGGCTTCAACACGTTCATCGACGTGTATGAAGCCGACAGCTTCAACCATGGCGAATACGCACCCAAGCGCGATCCGGAATACGCGCCCGGCCATGGCAATCCGGCCGACGAGATCGTAAAGCTGCTCGCCGATCCCGATGCGCCGCCATTGCTGACGCGCGCCGACGACATCAGGGAGAAGTATCGTCATCCGGTGACTTACTTCAAATCAGCCTTTGGTCTCGTGCTGCTGCGTGAACAGATCATCGGGCCCGAGCGTTTCGATCCCGCGTTCCGCAAATACATCCAGACCTGGGCATACAAGCATCCCGGCCCGGCGGATTTCTTCCGCTTCATGGAAAGCGAAACCGGCGAAGATCTAAGCTGGTTCTGGCGCGGTTGGTATGAGTACAACTGGAAGCTGGATCTCGCCGTGCAAAACGTAGCGGCCGTGGACGGCGACTGGCACAAAGGCGCGTTGGTAACGGTTGCCAATCTCGACAAGCTGGTGATGCCCGCCACGTTGGAAGTGGTCTACACCGACGGCAGCAAGCAGGACATCCGTGTGCCGGTGGAAACCTGGATGGAGCATCGCAGCTACGACATCCGCGTGGATGGCGACAAGGCGGTGAAGTCCGCCACCATCGATCCCAACCATGTGATTCCAGACGTCGATCGCAGCAACAACAGTTTTACGGTGAAATGAGAAACGCGTTGCACATTAACTCCCTCCCCTCCTGCATGTAGGGGAGGGAGTCGCAGCATTGTTGTGTCATGGCTCGGGCGGCGTGCGTATGGCGCGCGAGAAACCATCATCAGAAGCGGATGCACGCGCGCGTGCCGTGATATCGCCCTGCTGCGTGAGCACCGCAAGCGGATAGCGTGTGTCCAACGCACCTACCTGGTATAGATAGCTCGGCAAATACGCCGTCAATAGCAGCCGATAATCATAAGGAAGCCCGGGATCGATCTGCTTGGCCATGCCATACACGATCGTCACGCAATTCGATGTCGCCGTGTTGTAGTACGCAGGTTTGGCGGCGAGTTCGTTGGCTTCTTGGATGTAAGCCAGGAATAGCGCTCGCATGGCGGGTTTGTCCATGCGCAGCCGATACAGGTGGTCGTCCTCACCGCGCACATTGGTGCGTACCCGGATGATGTCGCGCTCATCGGCGGCGACAATGGTGCGCTCGAATTGCTTGAAGAAACCGCCGATAGACGAAAACGATTGCCCGCGCTGGCGACGGATCTCCACCGAAAAGGCCACGTGCGAGCCGTCCGTGAAGCCGAACGACACCAGTGCATGCGAAATCCCAGGCATGCCCCATGAAGAAAGCACAAGATCGGCACTGGCAAGCTGATCCAGGTCGTAGCTGCGTGTTTCCCAGTGCGCGTCGTAATCTTCGTCGGAACGCCAGTTGAAGTTGCGCACGTTGTACAAGGTGACACGCTCGCCATCGACACTACCGGCGAGCATCCGCGCGACATCGTCCGCCCAAATTCGATGGTTAGAGGGTGCGATAGTGCTCCACCATGCTAAGAGCACTCCAAACGCCAACGCATAGACGATCCAAGGCGCCCCCCCACGCCGGGACCAGGCCAGCACCAGCACGGTCAATACCAAGGCAACCCAGGCCGTTGCGGCGATCGCCCGGACCACCGGGCCGCCCGGACATTGATACCAAAGCGCCAATGCACCCCAACTGCCCGAGATCGCCGCCACCACAGCCATCAGGACGTAAAGAACCCATCGCACGATCACTGTTGTCTCCTGGGCGTCCGATGTATGGATAATAGAACGGCAACGACCACTCATCCTGCTTTCTTGCCAGAGAAGAATCGATGAAAGGCCGCAAGCCCATTTGGATCCTGCGTATCGTTGCGCTGACGGCCCTGCTGCTGTTGGCCGGCTGCGACATCGTCGGCGTACGCCACATCGCGCCGAAGGAATACGCCACCCTGCGCCGCAGTGACGTGCTGAGCAATCGCACGCTCAGCGACAGCACCCTCCAGACGCTCAATGTAGTGGCCCTCAGCCAGGACGATTGCGCGGCGAATTTTCCGCGCTGTACGAACACCATCCTGTATTCCGATGGTCTTGACGATGAGCGTCGCCTATCGGCGTTATCGGAATTATGGCTTGCCTTCGCTATCCAGGGGGACCGCTCCAAGCAAAGCCATCCTGTTAGCGACCCGGCACTCGACGCGTACCTGCAGTCGGCGCGCTATGCCTACGCCTATCTTTTTTACACCACTCGCAACCCCGGCGAACGCGCCTTCGAGACGCGCCAGTCCCAGGTGTTGGACTTCTACAACTATGCAGTGCAACAAGCTGTGGGCAGCTTCTTCAAACTGCTGCCCACGCTGGGTACGGACTGGAGCCAATCGACGGTGGCGGGTTGGACACTGCTCAAACCCAGCACTGACGTGTATCTGGGCTCTGGCGATTACATCCCGAAAGAGCTGATTCCTGCCGAAGGGCTGCGTTTTCGCGGCTTGCGCAACATCTATCGACGTGACGGCTTTGGTTCGGAGTTCGTTGCCGTCGGCACCACGCCTGCCGAGACCGATCAACCTTGGCGAGAATCGAACTACGTGCCGCTGACTGCAATACTGCAATTTCCCGGCGACACGTTGAACAGCGTGCTCAACACCCATGAGGTGCGTCTGTACGCCAAGAACCCCTATCTGGACAGTTCCATCACGCTAGATGAGCAAGCGGTTCCGCTTGCCGCCAATTTCACCGCTCCCTACGGAGTATGGCTGGCACGTTCGGGCTTTGCGCAACAGTCGATCCGCTCGCTGTTGGGGCGCGGCGGCCTGACCAAACCCGAAGTACTGCTGATGCAGCCGTACGATCCCAAGCGCCTTACCGTGATCATGCTGCATGGCTTGGCCAGCAGCCCGGAAGCATGGATCAACGTGGTCAACGAAGTGATGGGTGATGAGCAGCTACGGCGCACCTATCAGGTCTGGGAGGTGTACTACCCCACCAATGTTCCCGTCGCCGTGAACCTGGCGCAGATTCGCCGCGCCATCGACGACACGCTGCATCACTTCGATCCGAGCGGGCGCGCCGTGGCGTCCAATCACATCGTGTTGATCGGCCATAGCATGGGCGGCGTCATCGCACGTCTACTGGTTTCTTCCAGCGGCGATCGGCTATGGAGCGTGATTCCGGCACGTGCGGGCCTGACAGCCGCCGATCAACAGAAACTGCGGGAACGCCTCACGCCGTATCTGCAATTCCAGCCCATGCCGCAGGTAACGCGAGCGGTGTTTCTCGCAGCACCTCATCGCGGCACGCCCGTCGCGCGATGGAAGCTCGCGCGTTGGATCGGCGACTTGATTCGCCTGCCGGTCACCTTGCTGGAAGAAGGCAAAGGCATCACCGATGCGATGCAAGGCAAGAACGCCGCCCCGGGCACACCCGCGCGCTTGCCCAACAGCATTGACAACCTCAGCGATACCGATCCGTTTATCGAAGCGTCCAGCACCTTGCCGATTTCGCCCCAGGTGCATTACCACACCATCGTCGGCCTATATAAATCGAAAGGCCCTCTGGCGGAATCCGAAGATGGCGTAGTGCCCTACGCCAGCGCGCACCTCGATGGCGCCGATTCCGAGTTGGCCGTTCCCGCCTGGCACAACGTGCAGGAAACGCCGCAGGCGATTATCGAGCTGCGACGCATTCTTCGGCTGCACGCCCACAACCTGCATTGCTTGCAGCACGAAGGATCTGGCAGCGCCACGCCGACAGAGCCAGCTTGTGCGGCCTCGCCGCTCCCATAACGCAAGAGCCCGCAACGTGGCGGGCTCTTGGGGCAACGGCACAAAACGCGATGACATTCGTCAGAACGGAATGTCGTCGTCATCAAAGTTGTTGTTGCCTTCCGGAGGCGGTGCGGACTGCCGCTGCGGTGCATTGGCGTAGTCGCCACCACCCTGGCGTGGGGCGCCGCCGCCCTGCGGGCGTTCGCGATTGCCACCGCTGCCACCGCCCGTACCGCCGCCTTCGCTGCCGCCGCCGAGCATCTGCAGATCGTTGGCGATAATGTCGGTGGAGTAGCGCTCGACCCCGTCCTTGCCGGTGTATTTATCGGTACGCAGCGAGCCTTCGATGTACACCTGGCGACCTTTTTTGAGGTACTCGCCGGCGATCTCCGCCAGACGGCCGAACAGCTTGACGCGATGCCATTCGGTACGCTCCTGTTTCTGGCCGCTCTGCTTGTCGGTCCATTGCTCCGACGTTGCAATGCTCAGGCTGGCGATAGCGGTACCGCCACCGGTATAGCGCACTTCGGGATCGGCACCGAGGTTACCGACCAGGATGACTTTATTGATGCCGCGTGCCATGAAATAACCTCGAATGATGCGGTGTAGCGGGTTGGCCCGGAATCGTAACATAGGCCTCCGGGACGGATGCCGGAAGCGGCCTCGCCGAGCTGCCGTCCATTGGCGCTTATCTCCCGGCGAAAATCCGGTCAGAATCACACGTAGCGGGCCTGCGGCCCCTATAATCCGGGTTCTATGTCCAGCACCCGCCGCATGAACACCTCCGTTCTCCAGACCATCGATCCCGCACGCGACTTTGCGGGCGTGCGCGCACTTGCCGAAGGCGACATGCAGCGCATCGATGCCCTGATCCGTCAGCGGTTGGCTTCTGACGTGGTGCTGATCAACCAGATCGCCGATCACATCATCGCAGGCGGAGGGAAGCGTTTGCGGCCCATGCTGCATGCCTTGGCGGCCCGGGCAGCGGGCTATGCCGGCGACAAGCACCTCCAGCTGGCCGCGGTGATCGAGTTCATCCACACCTCGACCCTGCTGCACGACGACGTGGTGGACGAATCGGACCTGCGCCGCGGGCGCAAGACCGCCAATGCGCTGTGGGGCAACGCCGCCAGCGTGCTGGTGGGCGATTTCCTCTACTCGCGCTCGTTCCAGCTGATGGTGGAGCTGGACGACATGCGCATCATGCGCATCCTTGCCGATACCACCAACACCATCGCCGAAGGCGAGGTGTTGCAGTTGCTCAATATTGGTAATGCCGATGTCGACGAAGCCGCCTATCTGGCGGTAATTGAACGTAAAACAGCCGTGCTTTTTGCGGCCGCTACCGAACTGGGCGGCCGGCTGGGCGGACTGCCCGATTCCCAGGCTGCCGCCTTGCGTCACTACGGCATGCAGCTGGGTTATGCCTTCCAGATCGCCGACGATCTGCTCGACTACGTCAGCGACTCCGGCACGCTAGGCAAGAACATCGGCGACGATTTGGCCGAGGGCAAGCCCACACTGCCATTGATCTATGCGATGCAGCGTGTGGGCGCGGAACAAGCCCGCGAACTGCGCCATGCGATCGAGCATGGCGGCCTGGATTCGCTCGATCATATTCTTACTGCGATCCGCGAGTCCGGTGCCATCGAACGCACTCGCGAATGCGCGCTCCGGCATGCTCGCTCGGCACGCGACGCACTCGCCACACTGCCCGCCTCGCCCTATCGCGACGCCTTGGCGACGCTGGCCGATTACTCCGTGCAGCGCACGTTCTAATAGCCGATATGCCTTTTCCCTCTCCCCACTGGGAGAGGGAAAAGGCGCTGATCAAGGCGTGCCGTTGAAGGCCGCGTGCAACCAGTCGTGCATCAGTCGATAGCTACGGGCCGCCGCGCGCGCGTCGTATTTGCAGCCGGGTGAGTCTTCCCCGACCTCGGTGAAGCAATGCACGGCATTGCCCAACACCACGAATTGCCAGTCGGCGGGACTTGCACGCATTTCGTCCATGAATTTGTCGGCATCGGGCATCGTGCCTTTGTCGTCGGCGCCATTCATGACCAGCACGCGGGCTTTGATGTTTTGCGCCAGTGCCGGGTCGTCAGTGCTCAAGCCGCCATGAAAGGACACGATGGCTGCAACGTCAGCGCCGCTGCGCGCCAGGTCGAGCACGGCCGTACCGCCAAAGCAAAACCCGATGGCGGCCAGCTTGGTCAAATCGATGGGCGCCGTGCCAGCCTGCGCTTTTAACTGCGTGAGCGCCGCGTTGATACGCTTTCTCATCAGGACGCGGTCGCCGTAAAGCGGCTTGATCGCGACTTGCGCCTGGTCGGCATGGCCAGGCTGCGGCCGCACATTCTCGCCGTACATATCGGTGAGCAGGATCACGTAATCCTTGCCCGCGATCATGTCGGCTTTCTGGATGGCGGCGTCATTGATGCCATACCAGTTCGGCACCATCACCAGTCCGGGGCGCTTGGCGCTACTTGCATCGTCGTACACCAGCACGCTTTTGAAGTGCGTGCCATCCAATGTCCATGTCACGGGCCGATGCACCATCTTTGCCTGTGCGGCAAAGCTGAGGCCGGCCAATAAGGCGAAACAACCCAGTCGAACGAAACGCATGACGTGATTCCTCTGTTTGGGCGATAGAACAGAATCCGCCACGGGGACGGATACCTAAGGAAAGATCAAAAGCCTGCAGCGTGCGAGGCGATGCGCCGTTTCAGCGGCGCCAGGCGATCGAGTATGCGCACACCGAGCCCGCGCATCGCCACCAGCGGCGGCGCCTGCCAGGTGTAGATGCGTGCCAACGAGTCGAAGGCATAGGCGTCGAGCGTATCTGCACTGCGGCGGCGACGCGCATAACGTCGCAATACGTGCGCGGCGGCGAAGTCGCGACCCTCCTGGCGAGCAGCGACAAGCGTATCGCGCAACTCAGCCACGTCCCGCAAACCCAGGTTCACGCCCTGCCCGGCGAGCGGATGCACGACGTGCGCGGCGTCGCCCAGCAAGACGAAGCGCTCCGCCTGGTAAGTCTCGGCAAGCTGGAGCTTCAAAGGGAACGCGGCACGCGAGGTGGTCGCCGTGATGCGCCCAAGTCGGAAATCGCTGGCGATACCCAGCTCGTGGAGGAACGCGTCATCGTCCAACGCCTGCACCCGTCGCGCCTCGGCTTCGGGTAGCGACCACACGACGGAACTACGTCCATCGGCGAGCGGCAAGAGCGCCAAGGGGCCACTGGGCAGAAAGCGCTGCCAGGCTGTATGTGCATGTGCTCGCTCGGTGGTGACGTGCGCCACCAGAGCACGCTGTGCGTAGTCTCGTCCGTGCGTGGCAATGCCTGCGCGTTCGCGTAACGGCGAACCGGCGCCATCGGCAGCGATCAGCAAGCGTACCGATACGCTTTCGCCGTCGGCCAGATCGAGCACGACACGATCGGGGCGCGTGTCGAAATCCTTCACGGTAGCCGGGCATAAGCGGTGCACGCCGGCCACCTCGAGCGACTGCCACAGCGTCCACTGCACCAGGTTGTTCTCGACGATATAGCCCAGCAGATCGCGGCCTTCGCCAGCGGCATCGAAATCGATCGCCGCTCCGTTTTCGGCATCCCATACATGCATGTGGGTGTAGGGACACGCGCGTGCATCGCGAATGGACGTCCAAACGCCCAGCTCATCGAGCAAGGCGATCGACGAAGGGGCCAATCCGACGACGCGTAGATCCAGTTCATCGGTGGCATTCCAAGGCGACGGCGGTCGCGCCTCCAACAGCGCTGTGCTGAAACCTGCGCGGCTCAGCGCAAGCGCCGCGGCGGCGCCCACCATGCCTCCACCGACCACCGCTACATCCAGTGCGGGACCGCGGCGAGGACCTGTCGACACACTTCTCATCGCAAGCGTTCCAATACAGCGCGCGGCGGCTCCCCACGAAAACCCATGCCACGACGCGCCAAGGCATTTTGTAGTGGCGGTACGCGATCGTAGGCCAGCAACGCAAGCGAGCGCAGAGGAGCGAGCCACGGTTGCGGCATGCATGCGAAACGCACGAGGTCATGACTCATGGCCATGGTGCCTTCGCGATCAGGCGCGCGACGCGCGGCGTAGCGCTCCAGCAGCTCCGGCGAACCGGGATCGGCCGCATTAGCCACGAGCTCGGCGAGCGTCAACGCGTCACGCAGCCCGAGGTTGAAGCCTTGCGCACCGATGGGATGCACCGTTTGCGCGGCGTTGCCCACCAGGACGGCGCGCGTGGCCGTCAGCGCGCGCGCAGCGATGCGCCGGATCGCATACGGGTGACGCTTGCCGGGCCGGCTCAGTCGACCCAGTCGCCAACCAAAGCGGCGTTGCGCCAGCGCGATGAAATTCGCATCGTCCAGTGCGACGACGTCGGTGGCAGATTCGGACGGCACGGTGAGTACAAGTCCGCAACGGCGCTCGGCCAATGAAAGCATGGCGATCGGCCCTTCGTCGGAGAAACGCTCCCAGGCACGGTGTGCCGGATCGCGTTCCGGTGTCACCGTGCAAACGAACAGGGTCTGTGCATAGTCATGGATATCAGCCTCAATCCCCAGCTGGCTGCGCACGAACGACTCGGTGCCGTCGGCGCCCACCAACAGCGCGGCATCGATATGCTGTACGCCCTGTTCGGTCTTTATCTGTGCACGCCAACCATCGGCGAGCTTTTCAAAGCCAGTCAAGCTGGCCGGCGCGAGACGCACCAGACGCTTACAGGTATCCAATCGGCGCAGCAGCGCGCTACCCAATTCGCGGGCCGGCAACGTCCAGCCGAGTGCATCGACGCCGTGCCGCGCTGCATCCAGGCGAGCGCTACCGAATTCTCCGGCGCGGCTGACATGGATGTGGCGGATGGGCGTGGCTTGCGCGGCGACAAGCGGCCATACCTCTATGGCCTGGAGTCCATTCACCGTGGCGCGCGCCAAGGCGAGATTGCGCTCGTCGTAACTGGGCTGTGCGTCCGCACGCGGAGCCGCGGCCTCGACCAGCGTGACGTGGCAACCTGCCATATCCAGCGCGATGGCGAGGCTGGCACCGACCAGGCCACCGCCGACGATCAGCACGTTGCCGTGAGGGGCAAAGGGAGCAAGGGCATTCATGCGCGGAATAATACGCGCTGAGTGCCCGCCCGGGGTCTCTGCATCGCCCACATTGGGCTAAACTGGGCGTCTTCTCACGAGCCGTCTGCTTTTCAGGGAGTTCTTCATGTCTACGACACAGACCCAGCGCCTTGGCATCTTCGCAGCGCTTGTCCTGGTGATGGCGGCAACCCGCATACACCTGTCGCTGTTTCATCACGACATACGGGACGCGTCGTGGGGCGTGTTCTTCCTCGCCGGCTTCTGGCTGCGCGGTTCCGCGCGCTGGGCGTTTCCCTTGTTGATGGCTGAAGCGGTGCTGGTGGACTACCTGGTTATCACCAACATGGGCATCAGCTTCTGGAGCCACTACTGCGTATCGGCCGGCTATTGGTTCCTGATCCCGGCCTATGGCGCGTTGTGGTTGGGTGGCAGCTGGCTGGCGAAACACCAGAATGGTCTGCGCCTGTCCACGCTGGGATTGGCCGTGGTAGCGCTGCTGGTCAGTGAAAACCTGTGCTACCTCATCTCAAACGGCAGTTTTTATTGGCTTAACAGCAGCGCGCCGACGCCGCGAAGCTTCGAGGCATGGTTCGCCAACCTCGGCGACTGGTACCTGCCCTTCCTGCAGACTACGGCCCTTTACGTGGGCCTAGGCGCGGTGCTGCACGTCATTGCCGCGCAGCTTGCACGCGTAGCTCAACACAGCGGACAGGCTCAACGCTGATCGTGGGCAACCGTCTTTCGAAAATCTACACCCGCACCGGTGACGACGGCAGCACCGGCCTTGGGGATGGGTCGCGGGTTGCAAAGGATTCCGCACGCGTCACGGCCTATGGCACCGTCGACGAGCTCAACAGCACGATTGGTGTGGTGCTGGCTTGCGAAGGCATCGACGATGCCGTGCGCGAAACGCTGACCCAAGTGCAACACGAGTTGTTCGATCTTGGCGGCGAGCTGTGCATTCCAGGCATGGCGATGATCGACGATGCCGACATCACCCGGCTCGAACAGGCACTCGACGGATTCAACGATCCGTTGCCGCCCTTGAAGGACTTCATTCTTCCCGGCGGCGGCATGGCCGCAGCGTGTTGCCATGTGGCTCGCACGGTATGCCGTCGGGCCGAACGGGAAGTCATCGCGCTCGGGCGTTTGGAATCGATCAGACCGCAAGCCCAGCAATACCTTAATCGGCTGTCGGATCTGTTGTTTGTATTGTGCCGGGTGCTGGCCCGCGCAAGCGGTCACGGCGAGGTGCTCTGGCAACACGAGCGCCGCCGCAAACCCAAAGCCTGAACCCTCGTACGATGCTGCAGCTCTATACCCATTCCGTTTGCCTGCAGCATGACCCCGGACCGGGGCACGCCGAGTCACCATCACGCCTGCGCGCGGTGTTGCAGGCGCTGGACCAGGACCGTTTTGCCATTGTCGATCGGATCGAAGCGCCACGAGCGACACGCGAGCAGCTGCTGCGCGTGCACACGGCGGCCCATGTCGACCGTATTCTGGGCACAACACCTGACGCGGGCACGGTGCGACTGGACGAAGACACCCTCATGTCGCCAGTCTCCGCCGAAGCGGGACTGCGTGCGGCAGGCGCGGTGGTCGCAGCCGTCGACGCCATAATGCGAGGCAACGCGACGCGTGCCTTCTGTGCAGTACGTCCGCCCGGTCACCACGCGACTCCCGACACGGCGATGGGCTTTTGCCTGTTCAACAATATCGCCGTCGCTGCCGCGCATGCCTTGGCCGTTCACGGGCTCAAGCGGATAGCGATTGCCGATTTTGACGTGCACCACGGCAACGGCACCCAGGACATTTTTCAGCGCGAACCGCGCGTTCTGTTCATTTCCAGCCATCAGTCTCCACTCTACCCGGGAACCGGGAGCGCGCAGGAACATGGCGCGGGCAATATCGTCAACGCACCCTTGTCGCCCGGCGATGGTTCTTACGAATTTCGTGAACTGTGGGATGGCGCGCTGCTACCGCGATTGCAGGCGTTCAAGCCGCAGCTAGTGCTGGTTTCGGCAGGCTTCGACGCCCACCGCAACGACCCCTTGTCCGACATCCGCCTGCAGACCGAAGATTACGCCTGGATCACCGAGCGCCTGGTCGATCTGGCCAGAGCGCACGCCGGGGGCAAACTGGTATCGACGCTGGAGGGCGGCTACGACCTCACGGCGCTGGCGGCCAGCGTGAGCGCGCACGTCAACGCGCTCCTGGAAGCATAAACGCCGCGCACAACGCGCTCATCCGTTTCCTCTCCCTTCTGGGAAGGGATCGAGATGAGGGGCCAGGCTCTCGTGTAAATGCTCATTCGAAGCTCGCTTCGAGATGCAAATCATCGCGAGATTGATCCCTCATCCGCCCCTTCGGGCCACCTTCTCCTCGTGGGGGAGAAGGTATAAAGAGTTACCTGCGGAACATCATTTCAACGGCTCGAAATCCAGCGCCAGCGAGTTGATGCAGTAGCGCAGCCCCGTTGGCTTGGGGCCGTCCGGAAAGAGGTGCCCAAGATGGGAATCGCATGCCGCACATCGAACTTCCGTGCGATGCATGCCATGGCTTTCATCTTGCTGCAGGCTGACCGCCGCACGCGTCGTCGGCTGGAAGAAGCTCGGCCAACCGGAACCGGAATCGTATTTGGCCTCGGACGCAAACAAAGCCGCCCGGCAAGCCGCACATACATACGTGCCGGGCTCCTTGTGCCGATACCATTTGCCGCTGAAAGGCGGCTCGGTGGCCGAGCAGCGGCATACCGCGTATTGCTCAGGGCTCAGGCTTTCACGCCATTGCTCGTCAGTCTTGCCGGGTTTGTGTTGATTCATGCTGGATCCTCGTGCGAATCGCGTGCCGTCCGAAGGGCCTTTCTGTTAGCTTAACGCCCCTTCGCCGCCGATTGATTGCCGCCCTCCGTGAAGCCTACGTCGCCCTTGCGTCCCCTGCCTCCACGCCGCCTGCTGGCAATCGCTGCCGTCGCTGCCTTGTTTGGCAGCCAGGGCGCCTACGCCGCATCCCAGACCAAGCATCCCAAAAGCACCCTGGACGGCTCCGAGGTTGTGTGCCCGCTGGGCACATTCATCTGCGCCCCGCGGCCGGACAACTTCGCCCTCTGCCGGCCTAACGGCATGCTGGAGTTCTACGATCCCTTCCTGAGCAAGGATTCGGCGCTACGCGACACGGCCAAGACCTATGTCTGGGCCGACCACGTCGAGAGCCCGGACCAGACCATCTACCACCTGACCGGTCACGTGAAAACGGTGCGTGCCGATCAGGAATTGCACGCCGACATCGCCGACTACAACAGCGACACCACTGATTACGATGCGCGCGGCAACGTGCACTACCAGGAAGCGGCGCATCTGCTTTCGGCCGATCACATTACCGGCAACACCGACAACAGCACGGGTGTCGCTACCGGCAACGTTCGTTTTCAAATGCTGCAGTCGCGCGGCAACGGTACGGCTGTGCGCGCCGAGATGATCGACGCGAATCGCAATCGCTATACCGTAGCCACCTATTCCACCTGCGACATCGGTCGCCACATCTGGGAAATACGCGGAAAGAACATCGTTACCGACGAGAACACCGGCCGAGGCGTGGCGCACGGCGCCACGATGAGCATGTATGGCGTGCCGTTTTTCTACACGCCGTACATGTCCTTCCCGCTCAACGACGATCGCCAGAGCGGTTTTTTGTATCCGTATTTCGAGCACACGGGCAGTGCTGGCGTCCAGGTCAGAATTCCGTACTACTTCAATCTGGCACCCAACTACGATGCGACGCTTGATCCGCGTTACTACACGTTGCGCGGCCCGATGCTCAGCGGCGAGTTCCGTTATCTGTTTCCGAAGACCAGCGGCACGTTCAATTTCGATTTCCTGCCGAGCGATAACTACAACGACCAGAGAATCACATCGACCGCGCCGGACACACAGGGCAAAGAGCGTTATTCGTACAAGATCCTCAATAGCACAACCCTTTGGCCTGGATGGACGCTTGGAACCAACATAAATCGCGCATCAGATCAGAACTACCTGCACGATTTCGGCGATGACCTCTACAGCATTTCGACCGCCACCCTTTATTCCAGCGTTTACTTGTACGGTTCAGGTAATTGGTGGAGCGCCGCCATAGGCGGCGATATGTGGCAGAACGTTGACCCTTCACAGCCCAATAGCGTGGAGCCTTACAAACGTCTTCCGCGCGCTACGTTCAACATGGATATCCCGTTTGCGCGCTGGTACGACGTCGGCATGACCAGCGAAGCGGATTCCTTTCATAAGTTCAACATGGTGGAGGGCAGTCGACTGGATTTATATCCGTATGTCGATGCGGACTTCCAAGGCCCTTCCTGGTTCATTCGGCCGAAGTTCGCCTACCGCTATACCGCGTACTCATTGGATGCCGGTTACCAGAACTACTACGCCTATGGTCCGCTAACGCCAGGAACGCCATCGCCGTTTAACGAAAGCAATCCAAGCCGTTCGTTGCCGATCGTTAGTTTGGATCAGGGTTTGATTTTCGAGCGCAGCACATCGCTGTTCAACACGGATTACACCCAGACGCTGGAACCGCGTCTCTATTATCTCTACGTGCCATACCGCAACCAGAACAACCTGCCGTTGTTCGACACCGCCCTGATGGCGTTCGACGATTGGATGCTGTTCGCCCCGAACCAGTTCTCCGGTGCGAATCGACAAATGAACGCCAACAACCTCACCGCCGCGGTAACCAGCCGACTGCTCGACGATGGCGGTGTGGAGCGTCTATCTGCGACGTTCGGTCAGATCCGCTACTTCACGCCGCAGTTGGTGCAGACGCCGGGCGTGAACGCCACCGACTGGTCAGGCTCGGACTACGTGGCCGAACTCAGCAGCCAGTTGAACGACCAGTGGACCATGAGTACGGAGTACCTCTGGAACCCGAACACTCGCAAGACCGAGCTGGGCACGTTCACCGTCCAGCGCCGCCTGGGTTTCGACGGTATCGTCAACTTCTCCTACCGGTTCCGGCAGAACCTGCTGGAACAATACGACATCTCGGCGGTCTATCCGCTGACGGACCGCTGGCGCTTGATCGGCGACTGGACGTACTCGGTCATGGACAAGCGCACGGTTGAGGCCGTGGCCGGGGTGCAGTACGAGGGCTGTTGCGTGAAGGTCAGCCTGGTGGCCCGCCACTATGTGACCGGTTACGACGGTGTCATCACGAACCTGCTGCCTGGCCAGATCGCGCCCGGTAGCGACACGGCCGTCATGTTTGAGTTGGAATTCAAGGGCATGGGTGCTTTCAGCGGTCAGACAGACAGCATCCTGCGGCGTGATATCCTTGGCTATCAATAAGCGCGCTCTGCAAGGTTTGGGCGCTCTCAAGAAGACGGCTGGGTAAGCCGTTTTTCGAGACCACCGTTAATTCGTTCGCCATGGGCGATGGAAAGGCTGTTCACTGATGAAGCAGATTTTTGCGCTGTTCCTGCTGACGATTGCCTCGGCGATCCCGTCGCTATCCCAGGCCCAGCTACTGTCGCCGCAAGATGCAGGTACCGGCCCACAGCCGATCGACCGGATTGTCGCCGTGGTGGAGGATGACGTCATCCTCCAAAGCGAGCTGAACGATGCGGTTGGCGCCATCCAGCAGCAGTACGCCAGCCAGCCGGGTCAGCTCCCCCCGATCGATGTGCTGCGCAGGCAGGTGCTTGACCGTCTGATCCTGATGAAGCTGCAGCTGCAGCGTGCCGACGACCAGGGTGTCCGCGTCTCCGATGCCGACGTCGACCAGGCCGTGCAGAACGTTGCCAACCAGAACAAAATGACACCGGACCAACTGCGTGGCGCAGTGGAACAGAGCGGGTTGAGCTTTACGGCGTTCCGTCAGCAGCTGCACGATCAGCTCATCGTTCAAAAACTGCACCAGAGCGTGGTTCACGACTCCGTGTCGGTGACCGAAAGCGAAATCAACAATCTGCTGAACAGCCCTACCTACAAAGCGGGCGAAGTGCATCTGGCGCACATCCAGGTCAGCATGCCCAGCGGCGCCAGCGCCGCCGACATTCAAAATGCGCAGACCAAGGCCGAGCAAGCGCTCGCCGCTATCAAGGGCGGCATGGACTTCAAGGCCGCGGCCATCCGCTTCTCCGACGCGCCCGACGCGTTGGACGGTGGCGATCTGGGCTGGCGCCGCATCGACGAAGTGCCGCCGGCCTTCGTCGACACTATCGATGGCATGAAGACCGGTGAAGTCAGCGGCATCCTGCGTGGTCCTACTGGCTTCCACATCATTCAGCTGATGGGTCAGCGCGCACCGTCCAAGCAGATGGTGACCGAGTATCACGCGCGCCAGATCCTGATCCGCCCGAGCGAGCTGCTCTCGGCGACGCAGGCTCAGCAGAAGGCTCAGGACCTCTACAACCGCATCGTCAACAAGCATCAGGACTTCGCCAAGCTTGCGAAGGACAACTCCAATGACGACACCACCGCCAACGCGGGCGGCGATATGGGTTGGTTCCAGCAAAGTGATTGGGGTGCGATGATCGGCCAGAAAGTGGACGAGATGAAGGACGGCGAAATATCGCAGCCGATTCAGAGCGAGGCCGGCTGGCATATCATCCAGCGCCTGGGCACGCGCAGCAGCGACATGACCACCCAAGTCGCACGCGACCAAGCGCGCCAGGCCATCGGCAACCGCAAGGCCGATCAGGCGTACGACGATTACCTGCGCGGACTGCGTTCCAGCTCGTACGTGAAAATTCTCGTGCCAGAGCTTGTTGACCCCAACAGCTCGGACAACAAGGTTGCTTCCTGATGGCATGGCGACGCGCGAGTAGGCCGTGAATAGGCTCGCGCTACCGCGGCTCGCCCTCACTGCAGGCGAGCCGGCTGGGGTCGGTCCCGAACTGCTTGTCCGATTGGCCGCCACCTCGCTGGCGGCCAATTTCGTTGCGATCACCGATCGTGCATTGCTCGAACGCGCTGCGGCGCGATGCGGCATTCCGCTTCATCTGATCGATGACGACGGCCAGGTAGTCGACGCACGCCCTCCGGGCACATTACGGCTCAAGCACATTCCGCTAGTGGTCGAAGAAGCGCCGGGTCGTCCGAACCCGCGCAACGCCCAACATGTCTTGGCCACACTCCAAGAAGCGGCGGAAGGGTGCGTGAGCGGACGATACGCCGCTGTAGTCACCGCGCCGCTGCAAAAATCGTCGATCAACGACGCGGGCATTCCCTTCAGCGGTCACACCGAATTCTTCGCCGCACACAGTCACGCCCATGTGGTGATGATGCTGGCCAGCCCGGAACTGCGCGTTGCATTGCGACGACCCATCTCCCGCTGAGCGCCGTATCTGCCGCTATCGATGCCGCTTCGTTGGAACAAACGCTGCGCATCGTGCACGACGAACTGCGTGCAAAGTTCGGATTTGCCGAGCCGCGCATTGCTGTATTGGGTCTCAATCCGCACGCCGGCGAAAGCGGCCATATTGGGCGCGAGGAAATCGATACCATCATTCCCGTGCTGGAAAAGCTACGTCGTGAAGGTATGCAACTACTGGGACCGTTACCGGCAGACACGGCTTTCGTACCCGCACAACGTCAGCACTATGACGCCGTGCTCGCCATGTATCACGATCAGGCGTTGCCGGTGCTTAAAAGCGAAGCCTTCGATCGCACGGTGAATCTCACGCTTGGCTTGCCTTTCATTCGCACGTCCGTCGACCATGGCACTGCCCTGGATCTGGCCGGCAGTGGCAAGGCCGATCCGTCCAGCCTGATCGCCGCGGCAACGATGGCGCTGGATCTGGTGGAACGCAAAGCGGCTCGCTCGCTCGCAGGCGATGAAGAAAGGCTTGGGCGAACTACCTCGCAAGGCAACTCATGAGCGCCCGTCCAAAGAAAAGCTTCGGCCAACACTTCCTGCACGAGCGTCGCTACATCGAGCGCATCGTTAGCGCCATCTCGCCACGTCCGACCGATTTTCTCGTGGAAATCGGTCCCGGCGAAGGCGCACTGACGTTTCCGCTACTGACAGCCGCCGGCAAGCTGACCGCGATTGAACTGGATACCGATCTCATACCGCACCTGCAGGCGAATTCCGCTAGCGTCGGCGAGCTTTCGATCATCCATGCCGACGTGTTGAAAGTCGACTTCACTGCGCTGGCGCAGCGTCAGGGCGTGTCGCATCTGCGTATTGCCGGCAACCTGCCGTATTACATCTCCAGTCCCATCCTGTTTCATTGCATCGACCACGCGGCCGCCATTACCGACATGCATTTCATGTTACAGAAGGAAGTGGTCGATCGTATGGCTGCCGACCCCGGCAGCAAAGTGTATGGACGGCTGTCGGTGATGTTGCAGCTCGCTTGTCGCGTCGAACCCTTGTTTGATGTACCGCCGGGTGCGTTCCGGCCACCGCCCAAAGTCGATTCCGCCGTCGTGCGCCTCGTGCCGCTTGCCGCCGAGGCGCGCCACGATGCCGATCCCGAACGCGTGTATGCCATCGTGAAGGCGGCCTTTGCTCAACGCCGCAAGACGCTCGGTAACGCGCTGCGTCAACTGATGGATGCCGATGCCATCCGGCTCGCCGACGTCGATCCGAAGGCACGAGCGGAAACGCTCGCACCGGAGGATTTTGTACGCCTCGCCAAGGTCACGACTGCGTCGTGATGTCTATCGCGCTGGCGCGGTGTCTGCGCTGCCCTTAGACGCGCTTAACGCTTACAATCCTGCTATGAACGAGAAATCCCCCTACACAATCGATGTGCAGGTGCAAACCCGCTTTGTCCCGGACCAATCCGTGCCCGGTGAAAACCGCTACGTATTCGCGTACACGATAAAACTTCATAACGCTGGCGTCATTCCGGCGCGCCTGCTTACCCGTCACTGGGTGATTACGGATGCGAACGGTAAAATCGAGGAAGTGCGCGGCGACGGCGTGGTGGGCGAACAACCCTGGATGCGCCCGGGCGACGATTACGAATACACCTCTGGCGCGGTACTGGAGACAGCGGTTGGCACCATGCACGGCAGTTACCAGATGGTGGCCGACGATGGCACCCGTTTCGAGGCGCCCATACCCGCCTTTACCCTTTCCATTCCGCGCACGCTGCATTGAGGAATCGCTCATGACTCGTGCGCAGCAAACTCCGGAGGCAACGCGCTGATGGCCACATACGCCATCGGCGACGTTCAGGGTTGCTACCCGGAATTGCAGCGACTGCTGGACAAGCTTCGCTTCGATCCGGCCAGCGACCGACTCTGGTTTTGCGGCGACCTGGTCAATCGCGGTGGACAGTCGTTAGAAACGTTGCGCCTGGTGCATTCGTTGCGCGATAGCGCCATCGTCACACTCGGGAATCACGATCTGAGTCTGCTGGCGATCGCGCTGCGCAAACAGGATGCGCAGGCGCGGGTCAATCCCGAACTTCGTGAAGTGCTGTTCGCGGATGATGCATCGGTGCTGTTCGAGTGGCTGCGCAGTCAGAAGTTACTGCATCACGATGAGTCCTTGGGATGGACGATGGTGCATGCAGGCCTCGCTCCCGTCTGGACGCTCAAGCAAGCACAGCGTTGTGCGATGGAAATCGAGCGGGAGCTTTCCAGCCCGCGTCATCCGCGCTTGTTGAAGAATCTGTTCGGCAATCGACCCGCGGCATGGTCGAGCCGCCTGCAGGGTATCGAGCGCATGCGCGCGTCGATCAATACCCTGACCCGCATGCGTTTCTGTGACGTCAACGGGCGAATCGATTTTGAGGGCAAGGGTGCGCCAGGCACACAAAAGCCCGGCATGTACCCGTGGTTTGAGGTTCCCGGCCTGCGTCGACGAGAGACTCGTATCGTCTGCGGCCATTGGTCCGCGCTGGGACGCTTTGCCGGTATGGACGTCTATGGCATCGATACCGGCTGCGTGTGGGGCGGCAAGCTCACCGCACTGCGCCTGGACGTCGAGGAGCCGCAATACATCGCCGTGGATGCCGAGCCGCATCGCAAGCGACCGCCAGGCGGCGGCGACTGAACGGCCTGAGTGCCGCTTAGCGAACGACTCATTCCCCGAAGGGAATGGATCCAGGCGATTCGGTTATAACCTGAAAAAAACCGCGGTCAGCTCAGCTGACCGTGGCAATGCTTGTACTTCTTACCGGAACCGCACGGGCACGGATCGTTGCGTCCCACTTTCGGACCGCTGAGCGTAGGCTCCGCAGCAGTCACCTGCTCAGGCGCCTCCATACCCAACGCGCCACCAACCGGCGCACCGCCGCCACTGGCCTGCATTTGGCGCTGCAACCGTTCGGCAAGACGCTGTTGTTCCGCTTCCATCTCCGCGACTTCCTGCTCGCTGCGAATGCGAATGCGCGCAAGCATCTGCGTCACTTCCGTCTTGATGCGTGCCAGCATCTGCGAGAACAGATCGAACGACTCGCGCTTGAAAGCCTGCTTCGGATCCTGCTGGGCGTAGCCACGCAGGTAGATGCCCTGGCGCATGTAATCCATGCTGGAGAGATGTTCCTTCCAGGCGTTGTCCACCACGCTCAGCATGATGTGCTTTTCAAGTTGACGCATGGTTTCCGGACCGATCTGCTTTTCCTTGGCTCCGAAAAGATCGTCGACGAGTTCACGCACATGCTTGAGCACCGTGCCGGCGTCGGCTTCGGACTGACCCTCCAGCCAATGCCGTAGATCGGTCGACATGCCGAACTCGCTGTCCAGCTCACGTTCGAGACCAGCGATATCCCATTGCTCGTCGATGCTGTCGGCCGGTACGTAGCGGTGCACCAGATGATCGATCACATCCTCGCGGATGTCGGCCACGGTTGCGGAAACATCATCTTCTTCCAGCAGCTCATCGCGCTGGCGATAGATGACTTTGCGCTGGTCGTTGGCGACGTCATCGTATTCCAACAAATTTTTGCGGATATCGAAGTTGTGCTGTTCGACTTTGCGCTGCGCCTTTTCGATCTGGCGACTGATCATGCGGTCTTCCAGCGCCTCGTCTTCCTTCATGCCGAAGCGCTTCATCCAGCGCACCAGGCCTTCGCCGCCGAAGATGCGCAGCAGGTTGTCCTGCAGCGACAGATAGAAGCGTGAGGAACCCGGATCACCCTGGCGACCGGAGCGGCCGCGCAGCTGATTGTCGATACGG
>JAATFF010000043.1 GCA_015655335.1 Lysobacterales bacterium
AAAGCGGGTGGTGTACGAACCCGTTTCCATCGAACCGCGCGTGCTGGTCCCGCGCGTGATCCGCGACGACGCCGACCTGATCCAGGCCAAGGCCGAAGCCGCTGACCACTGGCGGGAGAACTGAGCATGTCGAGCCAAGAAATTCGCAATTACACGATGAACTTCGGCCCGCAGCATCCCGCTGCGCACGGCGTGCTGCGCCTGGTGATGGAGATGGACGGCGAAACCATCGTCCGCGCCGATCCGCACGTGGGTCTGCTTCATCGCGGTACCGAAAAGCTGGCTGAGTCCAAGCCGTTCAACCAGTCGATCGGCTACATGGATCGTCTGGACTACGTGTCGATGATGTGCAACGAACACGCTTACGTGCGTGCCATCGAAACCCTGCTGGGTATCGAGGCGCCGGAGCGTGCGCAGTACATCCGCACCATGTTCGACGAGATCACCCGCATCCTCAACCATCTGATGTGGATCGGTTCGAACGCGCTCGATCTTGGCGCGATGGCGGTGTTTCTCTACGCCTTCCGTGAGCGCGAAGAGTTGATGGACTGCTATGAGGCGGTCTCCGGCGCGCGCATGCATGCCACGTATTACCGTCCGGGCGGTGTCTATCGCGACCTGCCAGGCAAGATGTCGCAATACCGCGAGTCGCCCTGGCACAAGGGCAACGACCTCAAGCGCCTCAACAAGTGGCGCGAAGGTTCGATGCTCGATTACCTAGACGCCTTCACCGCGGATTTCCCGACCAAGGTGGATGAGTACGAAGAGCTGCTCACCAACAACCGTATCTGGAAGCAGCGTACGGTCGGTATCGGCGTTATCTCACCGGAGCTGGCCCAGCAGTGGGGCATGACGGGTGTGATGTTGCGTGGTTCGGGCATCGCGTGGGATCTACGCAAGAAACAGCCTTACGCCAAATACGCCGAGATGGATTTCGATATCCCCGTTGGCGTCGGTGGCGATTGCTACGACCGTTACCTGGTGCGCGTGGAAGAAATGCGCCAGTCCAACCGCATCATCAAGCAATGCGTGAATTGGCTTCGCGCCAACCCGGGCCCGGTGATGGTGGAAAACTTCAAGGTCGCGCCGCCCAAGCGCGAGGCCATGAAGGAAGACATGGAAGCACTGATCCATCACTTCAAACTTTTTACCGAAGGCTACGGCGTGCCGGCCGGCGAAACCTATGCAACTGTCGAAGCGCCGAAAGGCGAATTCGGCTGTTACCTGATTTCCGACGGCGCCAACAAACCGTTCCGCGTGCATCTGCGGGCACCGGGTTTTGCCCACTTATCGTCGATGGACACCATCGTACGCGGCCACATGCTGGCCGACGTGGTGGCGATGATCGGCACCTATGACCTCGTGTTCGGCGAAGTCGACCGCTGAGCCCGGAGGAAACCATTACATGAAAGCCACCGGAAATTACGAGCAGGTCAAACACGTCGATCCGCTCGTCGTGCTTAACGATCACACGCGTCATCACATCGATCATTGGCTGGGCAAGTTCCCGCCGGATCGCAGGCGCTCCGCGTTGATCCAGGCGTTGTTCGCCGCGCAAGAACAGAACGAAGGTTTTCTTACCGACGAGCTGATCACGGCTGTTGCGAAGTACATCGACGTGCCGGCGGTGTGGGCTTATGAAGTGGCCAGTTTCTACTCGATGCTGGAAACCAAGCCGGTCGGCCGCAACAACGTCGCGATCTGCACCAACATCTCCTGCTGGTTGAATGGCGCCGAAGATCTTGTGCGTCATTGCGAGAAGAAGCTCGGCATCAAGCTTGGCGAAAGTACGCCCGATGGGCGCGTCTATCTCAAGCAAGAAGAAGAATGCATTGCTGCGTGCGTGTATGCGCCGGCGATGACGGTCAATGGTCATTACCACGAGCATCTCACGACCGAAAAGGTCGACCAGATTCTCGATGGTTTGAAATAAGGGCAGGGCAATGGCAGTCGGACCCGCACCCAAGGAACACCAGGTCGTCTACACCACGCTGCACTTCGATAAGCCGTGGGCGATGGATAGTTACCTGCAGGTCGATGGTTATAAGGCTTGGAAAAAAATCCTCGCCGAGAAGCCCGATCCCACCGCTTTGATCGAAGAAGTCAAAAAGAGCAATCTGCGCGGCCGCGGCGGCGCGGGCTTCCCGACCGGTTTGAAGTGGTCCTTCATGCCCAAGGGCAACATGCAGAAATACATTCTCTGCAACTCCGATGAGTCGGAGCCCGGCACGGCGAAAGACCGCGACATCCTGCGCTACAACCCGCACTCGGTGATCGAAGGCCTGGCGATCGCGTGTTATTGCACCGGTTCGACGGTGGCCTACAACTACCTGCGCGGCGAATTCCATCACGAGCCCTTCGAGCATTTCGAAGAGGCGTTGAAGGAAGCGTACGCAGCAGGCCTGCTCGGCAAGAACATCCAGGGCAGCGGCATCGACGTGGATATCTACGGTGCGCTAGGCGCCGGCGCTTACATCTGCGGCGAAGAAACCGCACTGATGGAATCGCTCGAAGGCAAGAAGGGGCAGCCACGTTTCAAGCCGCCGTTCCCGGCCAACTTCGGCCTGTACGGCAAGCCAACCACGATCAACAACACCGAAACCTACGCATCGGTGCCAGCGATCCTGCGCAACGGTGCCGACTGGTTCCTCAATCTAGGCAAGCCGAACAACGGTGGCCCGAAGATTTTCTCGGTCTCCGGCCATGTGAATAACCCCGGCAACTTCGAGATTCGTCTGGGCACGTCCTTCAAGGAGTTGCTTGAGATGGCCGGCGGCGTACGCAACGGCAACAAGCTCAAGGCCGTGATTCCTGGTGGCTCATCGATGAAGGTGCTGCCAGCCGACATCATGTTGGAGAGCACCATGGACTACGACTGCTTACAGAAGGCTGGCTCGGGTCTGGGTTCGGGTGCGGTTGTCGTGATGGACGAAACCACTTGCATGGTGAAAGTGTGTCATCGCATCGCGCGTTTCTACTTCAAGGAATCGTGCGGGCAGTGCACGCCGTGCCGCGAAGGCACCGGCTGGATGTACCGCGTGCTGACCCGCATCGTCGAAGGCAAGGGCACGCAAGACGATCTGCACCGCCTGAAGGCGGTTGCCGGTCAGATCGAAGGCCACACCATCTGCGCGTTCGGCGAAGCCGCCGCGTGGCCGGTGCAGGGTTTCCTCGCCCGTTTCTGGGATGAATTCGAATACTACGTGCAGCACGGTCGGTCGATGACCGAAGACCGGCTTGCCGAAACCCGTCGTGGAGTTGCTGCATGAGTGCGCAACCAGCCAATACCGCCCCCGATCTCTTGAACATCGAGATCGACGGCAAGCCCACGCAGATCCGCAAGGGCGCGATGATCATTGAAGCGGCCGACGCCATCGGTGTCGCGATCCCGCGTTTCTGCTATCACCGCAAGCTCCCGATCGCCGCGAACTGCCGCATGTGTTTGGTCGAAGTGGAGATGGGCGGTCGCCCCATGCCCAAGCCGCAGCCGGCTTGTGCCACGCCTGTGGCCGAGGGCATGAAGGTCACCACTCGTACCGCTGGCGCGCTGAAGTACCAGCGCGACGTGATGGAATTCCTGCTGATCAACCACCCGCTGGATTGCCCGATCTGCGATCAGGGCGGCGAATGCGAACTGCAAGACGTCGCGCTGGGCTACGGCCGTAGCGTGTCGCGCTATGTCGAGCGCAAGCGCACCATCGCGGACGAAAATCTCGGCTCGCTCGTCGCCACCGAAATGACCCGCCGTATCCAGTGCACGCGCTGCGTGCGCGTCACCAGCGAAATCGCCGGCACTTACTAGTTGGGCGGCATGAGTCGCGGCGAGAATCTGCAGATCGGTACGTACATCGGCAAGACGCTGGAAACCGAACTGTCGGGCAATATCATCGACGTATGCCCAGTCGGCGCGCTGACCAACAAGCCCTTCCAGTTCAAGGCGCGCGCATGGGAGCTGATCGCCTAGCCGTCGATTGCTTATCACGACGCTTTGGGCTCCAACCTGTGGCTGCACACGCGTCGCGGCGAAGTATT
>JAATFF010000018.1 GCA_015655335.1 Lysobacterales bacterium
TCGCCGTTGGCCCACTGACTATAAGGTTTCAGCCCTACCCCAGACTCCACGTGAGACGGCGTCCACGGATCAGAACCAGTGTCGTTGCGTCCGAGCTGGGTCACGACGTACGACACTTCCGGAAATTCGCGCACGATCTTACGCAGTTGCGAAGTCATCGCGCTGGCTTTATCCAACGACAGGCCGGTCGGCATCTGCACCTGCAGCCACAAAGTGCCCTCGTCCAGATCGGGCAGGAATTCGCGCCCGATCGTCGCTCCCAATACCAGCACGCTTATAAAGGCAACGACTGCCACGCCGTATACGACAGGCAGTTTGTACAACAGGCGGCCCAGGGTGTTGGTATATGCGTTCTGCAGGCGTTCCAGCGGTTTGTTCTGGAAAAGCTTGCGCGGCTTGCGCAATGCGAGATAGGCCAGGCCGGGCGTCAACGTGACCGTGCATAGCAACGCTGCCAGCAGCGCGTAGCCCACCGTGAACGCCATCGGTCGAAACAGTTTGCCTTCGGCATGTTCGAATGCAAACAGCGGAAGGTAAGCAGTGACGATGATCAACGTCGCGAAAAAGATCGACCGTCCCACGTGACTGGTCACCGTCATGACATCGTCTTCGGTGAGTACCAGATTCGGCTTCTCCTCACGCCTGCGCAAAATGGCCTCGGTCACCACGATAGTGCCGTCGACAATCACGCCGAAGTCGATGGCACCGAGAGAAAACAGGTTTGCCGGCATCCGGGTGAGCTGCATCAAGATGAATACCGTGACGAGCGACATAGGAATGGCTACGGCCGCGACCAGCGCGGAACGCGGACTACCCAGAAACAGGATCAACACGATGCAGACCAGGCCGATGCCTTCCATCACCGTGTGAAAGACTTTCTCCTTGGTGGCATTGACCAGATTATCGCGGTCGATATACGGCACGATGCGCACGTCTTGCGCTGCAAAGCGCTTGTTGAGTTCATCGATTTTGCGGTGAATGCCCTCCAACACGCGTGAAGGGTTGTCGTACTTGAGCAGATCGACGATACCTTCGATGGTGTCAGGATTATTGTCCTTGCCCAGAATGCCTTCCCGCACCTGATGGCCGTAACGCAATTTGCCCAGCTCGCGTACCAACACCGGCACACCGTTATTTTGCGTCACGACGATGTCGCCCAAGTCCTGCAGCGAGTGCACCATGCCAATGCCACGCACGATGTACGACTGCTCGCCACGCGTGATGCGTCCACCGCCGGCGTTGGATGTGTTGGCGGAAATCGCGCTGGTCACCTGATTCACGCTGACGCCGTAATGCAGCAGCTGTGTGGGATCCAGTTCCAGCTGGAATTCCTTGGTGAATCCGCCAAAGTTGTCGACGTTGGCGACGCCGGGAATCTGTTCGAGCGCGGGGATAATCACCCAGTTCTGCAACTCCGATAGCTGCATCAGGT
This sequence comes from Lysobacterales bacterium, assembly GCA_015655335.1. Classification (GTDB taxonomy): domain Bacteria; phylum Pseudomonadota; class Gammaproteobacteria; order Xanthomonadales; family Rhodanobacteraceae; genus Dyella_B. Next base: position 1,433 of record JAATFF010000018.1, read on the forward strand.
TTTTGCTGGTCGATTCGAGCGTATAGCGATAGATCTCGCCGGCCGGCCCGGACACCGGATCGAGGCTTGGCGTCACACCGGGCGGCAGCGTGACTTGGGCGACACGCTCCATGACGCGCTGACGCTCCCAGTAATCCTCCGCGCCGTCCTTGAACACCAGGGTGATCAACGACAAGCCGAACGTGCTGCTCGAACGCATGCCCACCAATCCGGGCGTACCGGCAAGCCCGCGTTCGAGCGGCGTGGTGATCTGTTGCTCGATTTCCTCGGCGGCGAGCCCGGGCACCTGTGTGGTGACTTGCGCTGTCACATCGCTCAGCTCCGGATAGGCTTCGATCGCCAGCTGGGTCCATGAGTAATAGCCGAAGCACGCGACGAGAACCGTCACGCAGATGAACAACATGCGCTTCTCGAAACAGAAGCGGAAGAGTGCGTTAATCATTGAGCAGCACTCCGCCCTTCACGATCACGCGATCACCCTCCTTCAAGCCTTTCAATACGCGCGTACCGTCGGTCTCGTCGTAGCTCAGTTCGACCGTGCGGCGTTCGAATGTCCAGGGCGAGACTTCGACGAACACGCTGATGTTGTCGTTATTCATCAGCAACGCCGACTCCGGCACAAATACTTGCGCAGGTTGCGGAATATCGAACGTCGCGTTCGCGAACATGTTGGGCTTTAGACGTCCATCCGGATTGGCGAAGCTCACGCGCACCAGATCGCGCCGCGTATCGGACTGCAGCAAGGGATTAACGAAGCTCACGGTCCCGTGAAAAACCTGGCCCGGGTAAGCCGACAACGTGGCATCGACTTTTTGGCCTTTGGCCACGAAACCGGCATCGCTCTCGGGCACGTTGGCGGTGATCCACACCGTGTCGAGATTGGAGATGGTCATGATCGCCGCGGTGGGATCGTTGGCGTAGGTACCGGGCGATACCGACAGCGCGGTGACGTAACCGCTGGTCGGCGCGGTCACCTGCATCGGCCGCGTCGCCTGAGATCCCGGGGTGCCACCCACAGCGGCGAGCCGTGCCTGTGCGCGATTGAATTCGGCCAAGGCCTGGTTGTAGCTGCTTTGCGCGGATTCGAGATCCTTCACGGCAGCGCCACCGGCTGCTTTCACGCCGCGTGCGCGATCGAGCGACTTCTTCGCCAGGTCGAGCGCATCGCGCGCCTTGTCGGCGTCCGCGTATGCCTGCGCCAGATCGCCCGAATCGATCACGGCCAGCAATTGTCCGTGCGTGACGTGATCGCCCAGACCGACCTCCAACTCCATCACTTTGCCGGTCAGCGGCGGCAGTACGTTGGCGGTGCGGGACGGGTCCGCCTCGACATTCGCTGGGAACGTCATCACGTGTGGCGCCTGGCGCATCTCCACCGACTGGATGACCAGCTCTGTGCGCAGCGGCGATGTCTCGGGTACGCGCAGCAGGCCGTGATCGTCGATGACGATCGGCGTTTGCTGCCCGGCATCGTCGGCGCCGTGTGAGCAGGCGGCCAAACTCAACGCCATCAGGATGGCAAGGGGCAACGACGACGCATGGTTGTGTAGACGAAAGAACATGGGATTTCCCTTCAGCTCGGCGTTCGAGTCCGTACTCCGTGCCCACAAGGCCACAGAGGTATTGCAATACGGTGAAGGGAAGGCTGGCAGTTGCCGCAGCAGCTGCCGGGCGCGCCCCCGGACCGCGTCTGGCCGCCTTGGCCACCGCTGCCGGGTGCCCTCTCTGAGAGGGCGCGCGACGGCGGGATCAGTAAGGCGGGCTAATAGTGGGAGGTTCGGCTTGCGTGTGACTGTCCAAGTTCAGGCTTTTCCTTGCGATAGGTGTTTGGCCACGGGTTCGCGTATCAGCCGATCCTGCAACAGGCCGGCACGTTCCAGCGGCAGGTAAGCCAGCGCCGCCAGGTGCGAGTGAATGCGTTTGAGATCGCGCAGAATGCGCAGATAGACGTCTGCGCCGCCGCCATCGCGCTGCTCGCGCAAGGCGCGGATGTGACGATCGGAGGCTTCGTTTTCCAGGCGCCACAGCAATTCTTTACGCTCAACCAGCTGCTGTGCGGCACGCAGATCGCCACGCATGAATACCGTAATACCCAGGCGCAGACTCTCCATGATCTGGGCATGCATGGCCGCGAGATCCTGGATATCGTCGGCTGAAAAATCCTGCCCCCGCTCGGCTTTCTGAGCGGCGAATTCCACCAGATTGTTGGCGGTGATATCGCCGATGTGTTCGATGTTGATGACGAACGCGTGGATCTCCTGGCTGCGTTCGCCGTCCTCTTCGTTCAAGGCTTCGCCGCCGAGATCGGCAAGGTATTGACGGATCGCGATGCCGAGACGATCCAGCCACGGATCCATCCGGCTGATGGCCGCGGCGCGTGCAGCGTCGTCCTTGCCGAATACCTCTACCAGGCTGGTAAGCATGCTCTCGACCGTGTCGGCCATGCGCATGGATTCGCGCGTGGCATTCACCAGCGCGACATTGGCGCTGTCGAGCGCCGCGTGATCGAGATAAAGAGGCTGACCCGGATCAGCCGGATGCGATGGCTCCGGTTGCACTCGGATCAGGAATTGCGCGAAACGCTCCACGGGGAAAATGAAAATCAACGCGAGAGCCACGTTGAACCCCGTGTGGAAGTTCACCGCCATACGCGCTGGCGAAGCGCCGAGCGGCGCCAACCAATGCGTCAGCGGATGAAGCAGAGGCAGGCAAACCAGGCAGCCGAATGCACGTACCAACAGATTGCCCAACGGCAGACGACGGGCGACTGGCGTATGCGCCTCCAGCAATGCCGGCAAGGTGCCGCCAAGATTTGCGCCAAGTACCAGGGCGAGCGCCTCCGGCGCATCGATCACGCCCGCCGTGGCGAACGAGACAATCAGCAACACCACGGCAACGCTGGAGTGGCACAGCCACGTCAATAGGGCGGCTGCCAACAGCGCCAGCATGGGTTCGTCGGACAGGCTTTGCATCACCGCCCGCAACGCTTGCGCGTTCTGAATCGGCGCCATCGTCAGCACCAGCAAATGCAACGCGAGCAACATCAGGCCCAGCCCGATCCCGACGCGACCGAGGTTCCGGTAGCGCACATCGTCGCTGCGTCGGTGCAGCGCTGTGCCGAGCAGAATAAGGATCGGTGCAATCAATGCGATATCGAACGACATCACCTGCACGATGAGCGTGGTGCCGACATTCGCGCCCAGCATCACGACCAATCCCGGCGATAAGCCGAGAAAGCCGCTGGCCGCGAACGACGTCGCCATCATGCCGGTGGCAGTACTGCTCTGCAGCAGTGCGGTGAGACAGATGCCGAACGCAAAGGCCGCCGGGCGATGCCCTAAATAACGGCCAAGCCAACGACGCAGCGCGCTACCGAAACCGCGCAGCACGCCGCTGGTGACCATGTGCGTACCCCAAAGCAACAGGGCGACATAGCCGAAGATGTCAAAGAAAGCGAATGTGCCATTCATTTTGGCAACTCCTAAAAACAATTACGCCTCGCCCCTTCCCCGTCACATCATGGTCAGGAGCTTCATGTCAGAGCAAAAGCCGTCCGTACTCGTGCGTCATTCCGACGAAGACCGGAATGACGCATGCTTTGATTGACGTTCGAGGGATAGAGCAGCTTTCTGCCCTATCCCGCCCGGTGTATTGGAAAAATCAAAGCCACCGACCGTAACGACGGATGTACAGCAATTTCATCACCTGCGTCAGCGCGCAATACGCCAGCACCGTCGCCGCCAACCACGCGTAGTAGATATTGGGCAACTGCAACATACCTATCTTCGTGCCGATCGCGGTGTAAGGAATGATCATGCCAATCACGATGATCGCCGTGGTCAGACCCAGCACCGGCGCCGCCGCCACGCTTTGCAGGAACGGAATCTTGCGCGTGCGGATCATGTGCACCACCAGCGTCTGCGTCAGCAAGCTTTCGACAAACCAGCCGGACTGGAAGAAGGCCTGATGATCCGCGCCGTTGGCACCGAACACATACCACAGCAACGCAAACGTGGTCATGTCGAATATCGAACTGGTCGGACCGATCCACACCATGAAACGGCCGATGTCGCCAGCATCCCACTTGCGCGGCTTGCGCAGGTATTCATCGTCCATGCGATCGAATGGAATGGACAGCTGCGAGATGTCGTACAGCAGATTCAGCACCAAAATTTGCAACGGCAGCATCGGCAAGAATGGCAGGATGAACGCGGCAATCACCATGCTGAGCACGTTGCCGAAGTTCGAGCTGGCCGTCATCTTGATGTACTTCATGATGTTGCCGAAGGTGATGCGCCCTTCGATTACACCTTCTTCCAGCACCATCAAGTTCTTTTCGAGCAAAATGATGTCCGCCGATTCCTTGGCGATATCGGTGGCGGTATCCACCGAAATGCCGACGTCCGCCTCGCGCAGCGCGGGTGCGTCGTTGATGCCGTCGCCGAGGAAGCCGACGGTGTGACCCTGGCGCTGCAGCGACTTCACCACGCGCGCTTTCTGCAGCGGTGACATTTTCGCGAACACGGTGGTGCGCTTCACCATCTCATCGAGAGCCGCATCGTCCAGCGGTTCGATATCGCGGCCTTGCGCGGAGTGCTCCACGTCGAGACCGACTTCGCGGCAGATCTTGCGCGTCACCGCTTCGTTGTCACCGGTGATCACCTTCACATCGACACCGTGGTGATGCAGCGCGGCAATGGCGGTGGCGGCCGTATCCTTCGGCGGATCGAGGAAGGCGAGGCATCCGACAGCGGTCAATCCGCTTTCGTCGGCAACGCCGTAGGTACGGTTACTCGGTGGCTGGTGCTTGATCGCCACCACGAGCACGCGCAAACCATCTTCATTGAGATGGCGCGTCATCGCCTTGATCTCACGACGACGCTCATCGGTCATCGGTACGATCTCATCACCCTGCCGCGCCGTGGCGCAGATAGAGAGCATCTCTTCGACCGCACCCTTGCACACCAGCAGATGCTGACCATCGCCGTTGCCGAGTACGACCGACATGCGCCGACGCTGGAAGTCGAATGGAATTTCGTCCACCACGCGATAACGCGCCACGATCGGCTCAAGGTCGCGATGCGCTAGCACGGCCTTGTCCATCAGGTTCTTCAAGCCGGTTTGGAAGTGGCTGTTGAGGTAACCGTATTCCAAGGCATCTTCCGAATCTTCGCCGTCCAGATCCAAGTGACGTTCGAGCACAATCTTGTCGAGCGTAAGCGTGCCGGTCTTGTCGGTGCACAACACATCCATGGCGCCGAAGTTCTGGATCGCGTTGAGACGCTTCACCACCACCTTGCGCTTGGACATCGCCATCGCGCCTTTAGCGAGATTGGCTGTCACGATCAGCGGAAGCATTTCCGGCGTGAGGCCGACGGCCACCGACAATGCAAAGAGCAGCGCCTCGAGGAACCCGTGCTTGTACCACTGGATGCCCAACACCACGGGCACCATCACCAGCATGAAACGAATCAGCAACCAGCTGACGCTGCTCACACCGCGATCGAAGCTGGTCTGCACACGCTCGCCGACAATCGTGCGCGCGAGCGAGCCTAAGTAAGTGCGCTCACCTGTCGCCACAGCTACTGCCGTGGCGGTGCCGCTGACCACGTTGGTACCCATGTAGCAGACCGTGGGCAAATCCAGCGGATTGCCCTGCTGCACGCCATGCGCGCCGCTCTCGACCACATGCGCCTGCGCAGGGCCGGCTTTCTCCACCGGCAGCGATTCGCCGGTCAAGATCGCCTGGCTGATAAACAGGTCTTTCGCGGTAAGCAGACGCAGGTCGGCGGGCACCATGTCGCCGGCCGCCAGATGCACGATATCGCCCACCACCAGTTCGCCGACCGGCACCTCGATCCGCTCGCTGTGCTCGTCCGACGCACGACGCGTGACGGTGGCGGTGTTGCGCACCATCGCCTTGAGGTTTTCGGCGGCCTTGGAAGAACGGTATTCCTGGCTGAAGCTGAGTAGCACGCTGATGGCGACCATCACCGCAATGATGATCGGCCCCGACAGATCGTCCGGCGTAATGAAAACCTGCACCGCCGCCAAAATCAGCAAAACGATGATGAACGGGTTCTTGAACGCGCGCAGCAACTGGAATGTCCAATGCGGCGGCTTCTCGTGCGATACCTCGTTCACACCGTCGCGATCCAACCGCTCGGTGATCTGCTCCTCGTTGAGGCCGGCCATGCTGGTATCCAGGCCGGCCAGCAGCGCCTCGTTCTCCTTGAACGCATCCTGGGCAGCGGCCACGCGCACGGGCGCGGCCGAAACCTTGGCGACAGCTTTAGCCACAACGGCCTGGGTGGATTGCTTCATCATGTTTCGCTTCCGTGGATGAATGGTGCATGCGACACGGAGGCGAGCGTTTGGAACGACTTGCTTCCGCTATGGCAATCCGCGGCCGAGGCGAAACCACCCCGGCCGATGGATCGACCATGGTGGGGGCCAACCCTTGCGCAGATCGCAACGGCGCATTAGTGGCTTGATACCAGATGAAGATGACGGGACGTGCGCGGCAGGTCCGCGGCGGCATGTTCATGCCAGCGGGACAGCGGGCGGCCTTGGGCGGCCTCGATCTGCCAATGCATATCGATGGGAGCACGTTCGACCGGCTTGTTCAGCGGCTGGGGAACGGTCACGGTCAGGGGAACACGTGCAGCTTGACGGCGGCCGGCCAGGGAAAACCGACCCGCGGTGCGCAGACGAAAGAAATCGCGAAGGAGCTTCATTGGCCCATCTCCTTTAAAACGGTGCCCGCGGCACCGTTAGGAGCGGGCCGGACTTCCCTAGTCTAGGAAAGCGCCGGCCAACCGCTGGCGGTTGCCGCGAACGATCAGCTTGTTATGCAATGCCGGCACCCGATGCGAGCGGATGTCGACGTTGCGACTAGGGTAAACGTCCATATGCCTTGGTTAAGTTCGGACAGGGGCCCGGTCGGCCTATAACGCGCCGGCAGGCGCGTGCATTGTCGTGCTGCGGTGCGGGAGTGTCAACCCTTGGTAACGATTTATCGAGGGCATTGGAGCCCATTCAAGGAGTCGGCTACACCCCATCGCCGGACTTGCCGCCGATCTGCAAACTCGGTGATCGTTAGTGCTGCCAGACGACGTCCCCATCTACAACATAGAGATGACACTCATGGTGGCGTTCGCCGCACCTCGTCATCGCCACGGCCACCGGATCAAGACCCAACGAGGCTGCATCCCAACCGCCATCTGGCGCGATAACAAATGCGCGAGGCCGAGGCATCGACAAGAACTTTTCATATCCGGCTCTTCCCTGCACATTGAGATATGGCACTGCATTTTCATCAGTGAGTGTCGCGAAATGTGTCGCGGGCGGGGTGGGTGTCGGGCGAACCCATACAACGTCGCTGTCTACCGCATAGAGACGGCAGCCTAAGGTGCTTTTTTCACAAAGCCTCATGGCTTGCGCGATGGGATCGAATCCGCCGGTAGCGACCCCTGCACCGCGCAGACCAATAGCGAGAGCTCGTGGCAGCGGCTTCTCAAGAAACCGCTGGTAATAAGCCGCCCCCTTGTCACCCATCACACCCAGATATGGAACGGCTTGCACGTCATCCAACGCCGCGTAATGGCTGGGTGATGGTGCTGGCATAGGGAGATACTCGGGGTGCACCAAGGTACTGGGCAAATTTACCCGCGCCAGGAACGCGTCAAGCTTGGAAACCCACAATGACAGCCCCTCTCCCGAGCCGAGTAGATTGTGCGAATTGGTTCCAAATGTTCCGTAGGCGACCAATTCGGCTGGCGCACCCTCTGCTTTGTAATGTTCGAACATCGCATGCCACACGGGCGTTGCAAATATCGCGTCGTTGTCGCCAAAAAACCAAATCGACGGAATAGATACTCGCGTGCCAAGCTTTCCAGCCGCTTTAATCAGTGCACCGTCCGGATCTGGGCAGTCCGACGCCTTCATGCCACCCGCAAAGCTCACTAGCCCTTTGACACCTGGCACGTCCAGCGCACCAACAGAAAGCGTGTTCCAACCGCCAAAACTCTGGCCCGCCACAACGATTTGTGACCCATCTATGTAGGGTTGCTGCTTCAGATAATCGATGACTGCGCGGATATCGTTCGCCGCTTCAAGCCCAGTGGCTACGTCGTCGCAACCGTGGGCCCGCAGATGGCCTTCGGACCCGGCGTATCCCCGCATCATCGGCAACGCTACGGCGTAACCACGCGACAGAAAATAGTAAGCGGAAAACGTGAGGTGATATCTCGGCTGCTGCGCAGGCGGGAGGGCCGACGTGGATCCGTGATTCATTACGGCCAAAGGGAAAGGGCCTGGACCATCCGGTGTATAGACGGTCATCACCAATGTCACCGGATCGTCAGGATCTCCGGTCACATGAAGTATCCGCTCATGAAGCAATGCAGCGTCCGGAGCCTTTACAGCATCGGAAGCATCATCCGCCAAAGACATATTAGCGACGACAAGCAGGAACATACACGCAACGATCGGAAGAACTTTCTTTCCCGCACGACTTAGCTTCTTAAGCAAATAACTAGACAACGGCATCGCCTTAGAGGAAGCCGAAAGATACACGACACTCATAGAACGCATACCTTCTTCGTATTTAGTTTCTCGTTGCTCCAAAAATTCATGTCGGCGTACTTCATGAATAGATCAGGAGGCAGCGTGGTAACTCGTTCTACATGTTCGACTTTCCGCCTCACCGTATGGAGATCGGGCATACCAAGCCGACGGTCGAACTCCTCCTCCTGATATTCGACATTTTCAAAGTCGTGATCGAATAACGGCTCGCCGAGACGATCATAGAGGTGGCGAATGACCTTTGCCGGATCGCGCATCAGTGATTCATAGCGAACAACGATGAGTTTTTCGGCGTATTCGCCGAACCACGCTTCGCGCAGCGACCCCCAAGCCAACCCAATGAGACCTCGCTCTGAGTCCATCAGATCTTTAACTCGCCCATAAACATTGCGAGGACCTTTGCTTTGAAAAATGCCGGATACGTGTGTGGGGTTGCGCCGTACCATTTTCTCGACGCTATCGATAATCCAAGGAATGTCGCGAACACAACAGATTACCTTTGAGCGTGGGGACAACGCGTTCAACAACGACAATTTGGCGGTCCACGCTCGATTTGTATCGAAAATTACTTTTCCTTGCTCGATATTCTCGAAATGGTAAGCGCTGAAGAGATTCTCCAATACACGACGACGACGTTCATCCGTAAAGAAGGGAGCGTATTCACTCGCGCCGCTCATTTTCGGCAAAACGGCGCTGAATAGCGATGCGACGGGGCTACTCATGCCAGCATAAAATCGGGAATTCTGTCGAAGAATGGCAGAAAGCAAGGTGGACCCCGATCGCGGCAATCCAGAAATAAAATGTACCGAATTGGTGTTCAACTGCATAACAACTATATTCCCCCATGCACATTGGCCTGCACTCGTATAACCAAGCGCATCTTTATAAAGATGTGCGTCGGCCAGATAACGACGCGAAACTTCTAAGCCTTACAAAACCGTACTTGTTCCGCTCGGAGCTTGCATGGCTTTTCGGCCATGCAAGCTCTTCACGGCTCAGCTAGGCCGGATACTCAGGCTACGTGCGTACTGCTATGCAAGCTCGCCAGCGCACGCTCCTGATACATCATCAGGCTCGCCTCGGAAGTGGCGTTATCGATACCCATGTGTGTCACATCGAACAAGCTCATCGCCTGTACCAACAAATGCGCCTGGGCCATGCCCAGTGCAGCAACGCTGCCGTTGCTTGATGTCGGTGCTCCGCTATACAGCCCTTGGATGTTAGCGATGTCCGTGGCATCCAGCGTCTTATTACCTGTGCCCAACACTCCGTTCATGATCGACCCGGCTATGTCGTTATCGGCCAGCCCCAGCGCATGGCCGATTTCATGCAACGCCACCTGTTCGAACGTCGCATCCGTATTGGCATACGCCAGATGACCGCTGCCATTGGTCGTTAGCGAGGTCTCATTAGGATCTTCCAGCTGTACCTGTACACCGGCCTCCAGAGCACCGCTCTGGCTCTTATAGGTCGTCAGGCCAATCTCATTCGTGCTCGCCGTATTGAGATCGCCAAAGTCCACGTTGATGTCCGCGGGCTTACCCGCCGCCACTTCTTCGAACTTCAGCCCCGATGCCTTCGCCCATGCCTGGAACGCTTGCTCCACCTCGATCTGTTCTTGACTATTGGTGATCGCTTCGCTGAATCCTGGTGACACACTGGCAAAGCTCCAGGTGATCGTCTTGTCGGCCCATGACGCACCTTCGTACACGCTATCGGAATGTTCCGCCGCCGCGATTTGTGCCGCCGTAGGGTTCTTACCCTTTACCTTCGTTAGACCATAACCGTAGCCGTAGCCCGAACCCGGATCACCGTCGCCATCGCCACCATCCCAGTTCGAACCGGAATCGCCCGAGCCACTGACGTAATCGCCTGCGTTCGATCCATCGAAGGTGACGGAGCTATCTGTCGCCGATACATCGTCGTCCGTACCGTCGACAGTAAACGTGTCGCTTGAGCCACCCACGATCCTGTCGTCCGATCCATCGATCGTGACGTGGTCATCCCCCGATACATCGATCGTTGCATGGCTCAGGTCGATCGTGTCGTTTTGACCGCTCAGTGAAATCTGATCATCCGCGCCGATCACCGTATCGCCGGAGCCGTCGATGGTGTCGTCGGTTTCACCGCTGGATAGATCAACCGTATCGCCACTACTGCTCAGCGATACCGTATCGCCCACGTCCAGGGTGACGTCGTCTCCGCTACCTGCAATGTGGACCTGAGCATCGTCAGCCATCCAAACGCCGGTCTCCTGACCATTGACGATGCTGCCACCGGTGATATCGCTTCCGTCAATGGTGTCAGCCACACCGTTGGTACCATTGACCCACACCAACTCGTCCGCACCTGCGTCGATCGTATTGCCGCCACCAGTGATGCTTACGGTGTCGCCTGTCGTCGCCGCGACCAGGTTGTCGCTGCCGCTGATGGTGGCCTGTGCACTGCCAGCCATCCAAATGCCGGTCTCCTGGCCGTTCACGGTGCTGCCGCCGGCGATATCGCTTCCGTCAATAATGTCGGCGGTCCCGTCGGTGCCGTTGACCCACACCAACTCGTCCGCACCGGCATCGATCGTGTTGCCACCGCCCGTGATGCCCACGCTGTCGCCGGTCGTTTCCGCAACTAGGTCGTGGCTGCCGCTGATATCGGCCTGCGCGTCATCGGCCATCCAAATGCCGGTCTCCTGGCCGTTCACCATGCTGCCGCCGGCGATATTGCTTCCGTCGATGGCGTCCGCTGATCCGTCCGTGCCGTTGACCCAAACCAGCTCGTCAGCGCCCGCATCGATCGTGTTGCCACCGCCGGTAATACCGACACTATCGCCAGCCGTCTCAACAACGAGGTCGCCACTGCCACTGATGTTAGCCTGCGCGCTACCGGCCATCCAAATGCCCGTCTCCTCGCCATTCACGGTGCTGCCGCCGGTGATATCGCTTCCATCGATGGTGTCCGCCGTACCATTGGTGCCATTGACCCACACCAACTCGTCCGCGCCCGCATCGATCGTGTTGCCACCGCCAGTGACGCCAAGACTGTCTCCCGCCGACTCCAAAATCGAGTCGCTACTGCCTGTCACATTGACCTGGGCGTTACTGGTGATTTCAATACCGGTCGCCTGACCATTCGCCGTCTCGCCGCCAGCCGCATCACCGCTTGCGTCAACGGCGTCAGCGACGCCTCCGGTATTGGTGATCCAAACCAGTTCATCCGCGCCAGCATCGATCGTGTTGCCGCCACCCGTGATGCCGAGGCTGTCTCCCGCCGACTCCGAAATCGTGTTGTCGCTGCCTGCGACGTTCACCTGAGCGTTGCTGGTGATTTCAATACCAGTCGCCTCACCGTTCGCCGTCTTGCCGCCCGCCAGATCACTGCTTGCGTTAACGGTGTCAGAGACACCACCGGTATTGGTAATCCAAACCAGTTCATCCGCACCGGCATCAATCGTATTACCGCCGCCGGTGATACCCATGCTGTCACCGGCCGCTTCGATGACCGTGTCGTGGCTGCCGCTAACATTCACCTGGGTGTTTCCATCCAAAGTGACTGCGTCGCTGGAGGCATAGACGGTATCGCTGCTGCTATTAGTGCCACCTAAAGTAAGTGAAGAACCGCTACTGGCATCCAGATCGAAGACATCGCCTCCGCCAGTCACCGTACCGGTGAACTGGCCCGCTGCACCATCCAACGTGAAACCTGAGCCGCTCAGCACCTCACCGGTATCGCCGGCACTTGTATCAATCGTGCTGCCGGAGGTCTCCAGCGTCAGCGATTGACTGGCACCCCCAACGTCGATGGTGTTGGCACCTGTGATGGTGGCGCTAGTACCGGTGCCATCGAGCGTCACGTCGTTGCCGGTGGAGCTCATAGTCTCGCCGGTACCGGTCAGCGTCACGGATGAGCTGCTGTTGGCATCGAGGCCGAGGGTATTGTTCGAGCCCTTCACCGTACCGGTGAACACGCCGGTCGTATCATTGAGCGTGAAGTCCGAGCCAATGAGCGTTTCGTCCGTGTCGCCAGTAATCGCTTCGACCGTATCGCCCTGAGTCTCCAGGGTTAGCGACTGATCGGTACCATCCAGATCGATCGTATTGGCGCCTGTGATGACGGCAAAGGTACCCGCACTCGTCATGGTTAGATTGCCTGTGGAGAACACCGATTGATCGGTGCCCCCAAGAGTCAGGCTGGAGTTGCTGTTAGCAGTCAGATAGACGGCGTCGTCGGTCCCATCCACGGTACCGGCGAAATTAGCACCGGCATTGATCGTCGTCTGGTCGCCATCGAACGTGTTGCCGGTGTCGGCTGCCGAGTCGTTGATGATGCCGCCCGTAGCGGTGACTGAGTTGTTATCGCCTAGCAGGGTGGTCGTAGCACCACTACCACTGGTTACTGAGTTATTTTCACCCGTGATAGCTACCACACCATCAATCGCTACCGTGATATCGGCTCCATTGTCGTAAGAAGTGTTGCCCGTGCCCGTGACAGAGACACTCGTCACCTGTCCCGTCGCACTGGTGTCACTAACTACCTGTCCCTGCTCGGCTCCATCACTGTAGTTGGTGTATGTATCTGTACTGGCGCCATCACCGGTCACCACGTCCGAATCTGTATTGCTGGCTTGACCCGAAGTGTTATACGTTATCGTGGATTCACTAGCCCCACCATCCGAATCCGACTGCATACTTCCGCTAGCGGTCACCTGGCCGCTCGGCGACGATTCGCTGTAGTTGATCTGCTGCGTTGTGGGATCAACCGTTTCGGTAAGCGTAGTCCCATCCGTGCTAACAACCGTCGCTCCGGTGAGCTGCCCGGAAGTGTTGTACGTATAGGTATTGACCGTTCCGTCAGCCTCATCCAAGGTCGCTGTTGACGATCCGTTCGCTGCAATGTTTACGGTTATTGTTGACCCATCGCTCAGTGTATCGGTATTCACCTCGCCTCCATCAGCCGCGATGGAAGGATCAAGGTTGCCGCTGACGTTGACTCCAAAAATATTGTAGCCGTCCTGGTTGTAGCCCTGCTGGTTGTAACCCGCAGCGTCATAGACGGGGGAAGTGGGTGCTGATGGCACACCATATAAGGACTGCAATTGCGCGGGTGTCAGTCCAGCATATTGGCTGACCTCCGTCGTGCCTAATACTGTGGGCGAAATTCCCACTTGCATCAGCAGGCTGGAATGGTTGTCCAGCGCGTTATCAAGCCCAAGGGCAATCAATCCCCCGCCGATAAGGCTGCCGACGCCAGTATCAGATAATGTCGACCCTGCCACCACCAGGCCCCCGGATGCCCACATAGGGGTCCCCACCGGAAGAGATACATCGACGGTTCCTTGCAGCTCATCTCCACCAGCCAAGTTAATGATGTCTCCCTGTGCGGAGAAGTTATAGCTCGTATAGAGACTAGTATTGACACCCGACTGATCGATACCCCCTATCCCCGGAGCATCAAAAGAAACATTGGTATAAGTGATGCCAGAAAATCCTTGCACGCCATTATTTGTCAAATTGGACAAAAATACTGTGTTGCCCTGCCCTTCATAGCCACCCAATGAATGACCAGTCAAATCAACAGTAGTGACACTCACCCCCGTACCTTGCAGCATCTGCTCGGCAGTAACAATTGCTTGCTGCGCAAAAGTGTTAGATATGTCTTGAGCCGCAGGCACAGCGCCCACAGAAAGTTGCGTATCCGACAAAAGATTCGCAGTATTTGTCGGCACTGTCCCTTCATTGGCGACCATGACCTCGCCAGTACTTTCATTAACCCAGGCCTCACCGTGGTAACCGAGGCTGTTGCTATTCAAAGCGTCTAACTGCGCACTGGTGACCGGGGTCCACTGCACACCCATAGCTGGTGCATTGGGGCCACCATAAGCGTTTACCGCGGCGGTAATGAAATCGTTCAATGTAGCTTGCGGAGTACCCATATTTCGCTCCTTAAATTTGAGTGGGTAACCTATTCAATATTCCAAAGCTTGACCGATTGACCATCGCCCACTGCAAGTTGTTTGCCGTCGGGCCGAATTGCAATTCCGTCAGTGCCTCCTCGAAACCAAAGCACTTGCTTTCCAGTGCGCGTATCAACGATCAAGTTCCTCGCTCCCTCGGAGGAGTTATCGAGCGCACTGCCTTTCAGATACAAATAATTACCATCAGGGCTAATAGCTACATTCCTTGGCTGCACAGCCAAAGGCACTTTGTGCCCAACAATGTCTTCGTTGGTGGCATAAGTGAGCATGTCCAATGTCCGCCCATTGAGGACATTTCCGAGTCCCAGCGCCATAACAGTGCCGTCAGCATCACTAACCAAAAATGGGGCACTTGGCGCTTGACTTTGATTGTATGTAACTTCTCTATTGTAACTTCCAACGGTTTTAGGCAAGGAAGGAATCAGTACCTTCGTGTGGTCGTCCAGATGACCTGAAGGATCAATCAGGCGCGCAACGACATCATTTAGCTTTATCGCTTGCTCGTTGCCACCTCCCTTCGGGTTGGTTCCGCCACCTTCTTCGCTAACCTTCGTGTGCCAATATCCCACTGCTACGACTTTTTCATCAGGCGCCCAAGCTACGTCTTGCACATAAAGTTGTCCTTCGTCGAATTCCGTATAGCTCCACGTGCTTGTGTCATATATGCGGAATTTTGGACTCCCTCCTACACCCGGGCTGGCAACAGCTTTTGTGCCCTGCTTATTAAATTGCAATGAAGTCGCAACCACGCCCGGAGCTGCCGTCTTGACTACCGAGCCGGTGATAGGATCCCAAAATTGGATGGGATTTTTCGTACCACCATACCCAAACGTGATGTATTTACCGTTCGGGGTCCAGGATAAAATTGCATCTGGGTAGATGCCAAAATCCGTATGAAGCCGATCAGTATGTGACTGCAATTTTTTAGTCTTTAAATTCCAAACAGTGATGTGCGTTGCAGCACTCCCAGTTACATCCACAATGGCCAAATAGTTGTCATCAGGGCTGTAAGCCATGCTCATAACCGTGACGTTCGCTGTCTCCTCGACAGCGCTCAAGTCAATCTCGCCATTTTGGGAAAGTTTTGGGACTGCAATTCTTGGATAAGAATTTTCCACTACTTGTCCTAGTCCTGTATCAGCTGACGTTGCGGCTGACGATTTCACCGGCACCAGTGCCACTGCAGCGAGGATCACACTGAGTCTGATGTTTGATGTGATACCTGATTTACCTATTTCGCCCGTGCGTTTCATAAGCCTCCTGATAGATTTCAATTGCCTATATTGGGACATGTTGGACTAGTCCCGATTTCATGGACACCTAAAAACGAGGACAATCGTCACTTTGTCAGCTGTGCATCAAGTGAAGACAGAGCATCGCTTGCGCAAATGGTCTTTTCGATATTCGACGCAGCATTGCTACAATCGAATCCCGCGGCTATCGCGAGACTCGAAAGAAACGCCAACGGCAAAATCGCTGAAGCTCGAAGGATGGCTGATACTTTCGAATGGCGTTTCTTGCTTTTCATTAGCAAAGCTCCTTTAAAAAAGGCGACTAAAGTGCTTTAAACTTTTTTAGGATAAAGCTTAGGTAGCTCCCGAGCCGGCAACGCTAACGCTCATGCAAACTCTCTTTCGCGTGCTGGATCAATGGGCTGAGTACGTAACTGATGATCCGACGTCGGCCCGTCTTGATTTCCGTCGTCACAGTCATTCCAGGCGTGAGATGTACAAGTCTGTCCTCAATAAGCATGCTGTCGGTGGGCAGCGACACCTGCGCTGTAAACACCCACTTTTTCTTATCGTTGTCATCCTGCTTGGCGTCGTTGGACACCTGCACCACCGTTCCATGCAACACGCCGTAGCGCGTATACGGAAATGCCTCAATCTTCACCTCTGCCGGTTGCCCCTCCTTGATGAAACCGATGTCCTGGTTGTCGACCGTGGCTTCCACCATCAACTGATTGCTCGTCGGCACAACAGTCATCACCGTTTCGGCTGGGCTCACCACACCTCCAATCGTGTGCACGATCAGCTGCTGCACGGTGCCGTCCACTGGTGCAGTTAGATGCATGAGACGACTGTGATCTCGCGCCTTGGCGAGATCGCTTGCCGATGAGGCGGCCTTCGTCTCGTCGTCCTGGATTTTCTCCAGCCACGTACGGCGTGTTTGAGCGATGTAGGCGTCACGCTTGCGTTTGGCCGAATCGAGCGTAGCTTGTGTTTCGATCAGCTTGGCCCGTTGTTCGACGAGATCCTGCTTCATCTGAATCACGGCCTGCTTTTCGTTGTAGTAGTCGTGCAAACCGACGTAACCCGACACGATAAGTTTTGCATAATCGCTCTCTTTGGTTTGCTCGATGGGCAGGGTGCCTTCCAGCTTGGCAATTTCCGCGGCGCTTTCATGCAGGCTAGCTGAGGCTTGTGCGATGTCTGCCTCCATTTCCTGGACGGTGCTGATGTAGTCCGCGTATTCACCGGCCAGAACATGGCGTTGCGTGACCAGATCGGCTGCGTCGCGATCTGGCGAGGGCTGCAAGATGGGGGTTCGGTTGTTGTCGATAGCGTCTAACAAGGCGCGACCGCGTGCTGCTTCGTCGCGCGCAGAGGCGAGTGCGGATTCGGCCTCACTGGCGTTGCTTGTTGCATCGGTGGCGTCCAAGTCGACAAGCACATCACCCTTTTTGACGGCTTGACCATCGGCGACGTGGATAGCCGTCACCACAGCGGTGTCCTGCGACTGGATGGTTTTTACTTCGCCATTCGGCACGATTTTGCCTTCGGCAGTTGCCATCACATCAACCTTGCCGAAACTTGCCCACGCCACGGCGAAAGTAAGCAAACCCACAATAAGGCCCATTGTCCAACGCGGTGAGGGATGGATGGGCGTGTCGCGCAGGGCTAGTGCAGCGGGCTGAAATTCGGTTTCGTGCTGCAAGCGGGTCGGCGTATCGAGTGCGACGCGCATACCCCAGGCCGCTTGGAATACGCGTGCGTAGCGACCGGTGAGATCGCGTGTTGCTAACCACCTCATCCTAAGTGTGCTCATGTCTGCTGCAACCGATGTAAACGCGCGTAATGGCCTGCCTGCATTTGAAGTAACTCGGTGTGGCCACCTTGTTCGACGATATTCCCGCGCTCCATGACGATGATGCGGTTAGCGTCTCTGACGGCGGAAAGTCGGTGCGCGATGATGATCACGGTGCGTCCCTGACAGATGGCGCGCATGTTGTTTTGGATAATGCGTTCCGATTCGTAGTCGAGGGCACTGGTCGCCTCGTCGAAGATCAGAATACGGGGGTTGTTCATCAGCGCTCGCGCAATAGCTACGCGCTGGCGCTGACCACCCGAGAGCGTAGAGCCGTGCTCGCCGACCATGGTGTCGTAGCCTTCGGCCAACTCCAGGATAAAATCATGCGCGCCAGCCAACTTCGCTGCGGCAATAACGGTTTCGAGCGGCGCGCCTGGATCGGTCAACGCGATGTTTTCTCGCAATGTGCGATTGAACAGGATGTTTTCCTGCAGTACCACGCCGATCTGACGTCGGAGTGAGGACACGTCCACCATCGCCAGGTCCATACCATCGACGAGCACGCGACCCCGCTCCGGCACGTAAAGGCGTTGAATGAGTTTAGTCAGCGTGCTTTTGCCCGAACCTGAGCGACCGACGATGCCAATCACCTCACCCGGCTTAATTTGCAGATTGACACTGTGGAGTACTTCAGGCGAATCGGGTCGGTAGCGAAATGTCACGGCGTCGAGCTCAATCCGCCCTTCAAGCCTGGGCATCGTGCTACGGCTACCTGCACTAACTTCAGCAGGTGCATTGAGGATGTCACCCAGCCGCTGCATGGAGATACCCGTTTGCTGAAAGTCGGTCCACAGCTGCGCAATGCGCATGATGGGCTGGGCGACTCGCCCTGCAAGCATGTTGAACGCAATCAACTGGCCAACGGTCATATCCCCGTTGATCACTAGTCGTGCGCCGATCCAGATCGTTGCGACGGTAACCAGCTTGCCGACGAAGTTCACTCCTTCTCGGGCGATGGTACCCAGTGCGACGGTGCGGAACCCAGCCTCCACATAACCCGCCAATTGGCTGTCCCAACGTCGAGTGGTCTGTGGCTCGACGGCCATCGCTTTTACGGTGTCGATACCGCTGATTGTTTCGACTAGGAATGACTGATTATCGGCGCCACGATTGAATTTTTCTCGCAACCGACCGCGCAGGGCGGGCGTCAATGTCATCGAGAGCATGGCGTAGATCGGCAGCGAGGCCACTACCGCGAGAGTGAGCCATCCGCTGTAGCACACCATGACGCCGATAAATACGAAGGATAACAGTACATCCATCACCAAGGTGATCGCGTTGCCGGTCAGAAAGCTTCGGATGTTCTCCAGTTCGCGAACACGCGCGACCGAATCGCCCACGCGTCGTGATCTAAAGTACGCCAGGGGCAACGACAGCAAATGGCGAAAAAGACGGGCTCCCAACTCGACGTCGATGCGGCTCGTCGTATGCGCAAACACATACGTGCGTAGCCCGCTTAGCAACGACTCGAAAATCGAACAAAACAGCAAACCGATGGCAATCACATCCAAGGTCGTCAAACCCCGGTGTACAAGCACTTTGTCCATCACCACCTGAAAGAACAGTGGCGTTGCGAGTCCAATCAGCTGCAAGAAGAACGAAACGATCAGAATTTCGCTCAGAAGCTTTCGATATTTGACAACTGCCGGAATAAACCAGCTGAAGTCAAAACGCGAAAGCTCTCCGGCGATCGAGGCCCGAGACGTAAACAACATCACTTGACCGGACCAGCGTTTCGCGACTTCTTCATGCGACAACAGCTGAGGACTACCGTGATTCGGGTCCTGAATCAGGATTTTCGTGTCGTTGACACGCGCCATCACGTACATGGCACCCGTTGGGTCGGTAACTAGGGCCGGTAATGCCAAGTAGCTGGCTCGAGCGAGCTCTGCGTTCACCAGTTTGGTCTTGAGACCAAGCTTGTTCGCCGCATGGCGGATGAGATCACCACCGAACGGGCGACCCGGCTCACCGAACTCATGAAGTATTTGCGCAGGGTCGGCGGCAATGCCGTGAAGCCG
This sequence comes from Lysobacterales bacterium, assembly GCA_015655335.1. Taxonomy (GTDB): domain Bacteria; phylum Pseudomonadota; class Gammaproteobacteria; order Xanthomonadales; family Rhodanobacteraceae; genus Dyella_B. The sequence goes on from JAATFF010000018.1 coordinate 21,098, forward strand.
CGCAATGATTACCAGACACGCCAGCCCCGTATTGGACGCATCAGCTGTTGCCTCAGCGCCGGCCTCTCCTGTCGTCATAAACATCCCTAACGTCTACAGCCATCCAAGAGCGACTGCGCTATTCCTTTAGCAAGACATAAAGGCATGCTACGTGCTCCCCCTGATCGGATGCTCAGGCACACATAGTCGTTCGTCAACGAGCAAAAAGTTACGTGACAAGAATTTTCGAGATACACATAAAATTCACGTCAAATTCTAGAGACCTTTCGCGTAAACCTAGGATTGGTTCAAATTTGCGTCAGGCAAACGTAAGTTTGTGAGCGTACTGCCCACATTCAATGGAACGACGCGATCATCCGGCTAATTTTTTGTATTTCAGTCGGACGGCAGTTTTAAGCGCTAGACAACCTAAGTCGCAGCGCCCTGCATCATCACCCCCAGTCGAGCCTCTGAATATGCCTACAGAATCAAAGCCTGCATATCGGTGACGGATTTGAGAATCCAGTGATCGGCCAGCAAAAAGGCGAACAGCGCCATCAAGTAGACGATGGAATACTTGAACACCCGCATGGCGAAAAATTCGTCAGGAGGGTTCATCAGGCGAATGGCGTAGTAGAGAAAGCCGGCGCCCAATACAGCTGCACCGCCGAAGTAGATCAGGCCGCTGTAGCCGGTGACCGCGGGCAACAGGCTCACCAGTACCAACAGGATGGTATAGAGCAGGATCTGCCAACGCGTGTACGCAACGCCGTGCGTGACCGGCAGCATCGGTATTTCGGCGCGGGCGTAGTCTTCGCGGCGAAAAATAGCCAGCGCCCAGAAGTGCGGCGGGGTCCATACGAAGATGATCAGGCACATCTGCAAGGCGAACGGGTGCAGCGCGCCGGTCACGGCAGTCCAGCCCAATACGGGCGGAATCGCGCCGGCGAGACCGCCAATCACGATGTTCTGCGGCGTGGCGCGTTTCAGGTACGCGGTATAAACGAGCGCGTAGCCGATCAAGCCGCCAAACGTCAGCACCGCAGTCAGCACGTTGACCAACAGCCCAAGCACCAGCATCGAGATAATGCCGAGCATGATCGCGAAGACCAGCACCTGTCGCGCTTTCAGCGTACCAGTGGCGAGCGGGCGACGCGCGGTGCGCGCCATCAATTTATCGATGCGTTCGTCGATAAGGTGATTGAATGCTGCCGCCGAACCCGACGCCATCCAGATACCGAGCGTGCCGAACACCAACGCGTGCCACGGCGGAATGCCAGGCACGGCTAGAAACATGCCGATCACCGCGCAGAACACCAGCAGTGCAACAACACGTGGTTTGGTCAACTGAAGATATTCGCGGGCCAGACTCATGGGAGCGACTCCGCGTCGGAACGCCACGGCTGCAGACGCGCAAAATTCGCCAACAGCGTGAACAGCAACAACGCAGCACCACCGTTATGCAATGTAGCCACTGGCAACGGCAGACCGAAATGCACATTGCTTATACCCAGCAACACCTGGATCACCAGCACCACGCCGAGCGCGATGCCGCCGAAGCGAAACCCCTCTCGCGCCAACCGATGCGAAAGCCAACCGAGATAGCAGAACACGACGAGTGCACCGATGCGATGCGCAATCTGGATCGCACTGCGTGCAGCCATGTCGAGGATGCCACCTTCGTAGTTCACGCCAATCTCGCGCCACAACACGAAACCTTGGCGGAAGTCGGTGGGGGGCGCCCATTGTCCCAGGCAGGTCGGAAAATCGGTTCCGCAGGCTAGCGCCGCATAGTTCGCCGATGTCCATCCGCCCAAGGCGATCTGACAAGCTAGCAACACGATGCCAAACACGACCGCCCTGCGCAGGGATACATAACGATTATCGATCGCACCGATCCGGTTGTAGCGCAATGCCGCGTAGGCGAGAAGACCAAACGTCGTCATGCCGCCAAGCAAATGGCCCATCACCACGATGGGCTTGAGCAACAGCGTCACCGTCCACATGCCGAGCATGGCCTGGAAGATGATCACCGCCAGCGCCAGCACACTCATCTTGAGCGCTGCATGCTCGCGCAACCACAACGCACCTGTTGTCGGCAGCAAGATCGCCAGCAATGCCAACCCCGACGACCCATCGCGCTCGCCATGCAGATAGAGCGTGACGCCTACCGCCGCGAATATCGCACTGACGATGATGGCAAACAGCGTAAGGCGATCGCGGCGCGCTGCAAGCAACGCGAGGATCAGCACCAGCACACCCAGCGTGCCGGCCAACATGCGATGCACTTGCTCGCGCCATGCCTTGTCCGCTTCATACGGCCGATCCGGAAAAGCTGCATTGGCCTGCGCCACCGCCTGTGCATGTTCCGGCCATGCCGCCTTGCCGTAGCAGGTCGGCCAGTCCGGGCAGCTCAGGCCCGCGTTCGAAAGGCGCACGAAGGCGCCGAACACGATGACGGACGCGGCCAGCGCGACCGCCAGCCAGGCGATCCGATGGAAATGCCGGTAGAGCGCGGGCTTGTTGAGGGTGGTCATGGCGATCAGTTGATCTTCAACAGGCGGGCCAGGTCGGTGCGCAGGTCGCCGGGATCGAAGCCGGGAGCGTAGCGCAACACCACGAAGCCGTTCGGGTCGACCAGCCAGGCGACGTCGCCACGCAGGCTTTCGTCGGACGTGACATTCCAGCGCACCAGTCCGGCGCGCAGGCCGTCA
>JAATFF010000063.1 GCA_015655335.1 Lysobacterales bacterium
AAAAGCCCGGCCAGTCCTCACGGACCCGAAGGGCGCCGCAGTGGGGTGCCCTTCTCTTTGGTTACTTTCTCTTGGGCACGCAAGAGAAAGTGACTCGGGCCCTTCGGGACCGAAAGCCCGCCGCAGGCGAGCAACCTCGCGCTAAATCGCAAAGGAACACCAAGACGATGAGCGTCGATACGCCCTCAGCCAGCGGGCAACGACGGCACCGGCGTAGGCAACCCATTGGAATCGAGCGCAATCATCACAAAGCGCCCCGTGGTGCATACGCGACGATCGCCCGTGAGCGGATCTTCAGCGGTCATCTCCACTTCCACCTGCATCGAGCTACGGCCTGTGCCGACAATACGCGCCACCAGTTCCACCAACTGGCCTTTGCGCACGGGTACGCGGAAGCTCACTTCCTCTGAGCGCGCTGTCACCACCGTGCGGCGCGCATAACGCGAGGCGACGATGAAGGCCGCTTTGTCCATCCAGGCCAACGCCTGACCGCCGAACAGGGTGCCGAGGTGGTTGGTGTGGTCCGGGAAAACCATTTCCAGCAGACGGGCTTCGGGGAGTGTGGCGGTCATGGGTTCTAAGGTGTGGATTGGGAACGCACACAATAAGGCCCGGCAGGGGCGGGCGCCACGCCAGGTACCTTTGGCAGGGGTGGACCTGCGGTCGGCGGCATTACGATGGAGGGTGATGACAGGTTCGGGACAGCCGTCGCCGCGGCGGTTCGTTTTCCAATGGGGAGCAAGCATGCGTTTGAAAATCGGCACGTCGCGCCTTTGTGGCGCTCTGGTGTGCGGCCTATTGGCTGCCACTTCGTATACCAACGTCATGGCCGAAGGCCGCACGCTGACCGCGCAGGATTACGCGCAGGCGGAGCGCTTCATGGTCTACAACACCCGGCCATTGGTGGATCACGCCGTGGGTATGGTGCATTGGCTGGACGGTACGCATTTTTGGTACCTGGACCATGACGCGTCCGGCGACCATTACACGCAAATGGATGCAGCCAGCGGCAAGGCATCGCCGTTGGTCGATCAGGCCAAACTTGCCGCTGTGTTGAGCAAGGTGAGCAGCAAGCCGGTCAAAGCCGACAAACTCGGCATCACCGACTTTCGCGTGGCGGCCGATGGGCGCGATGACATCGAGGTGGGCGGTAAGCATTACCTGTGCGATCTGAAGGGCGCGGGCAAGTGCGTCGACAAGAGCACGCTGGTGAAAACGGGTAGCGAGCCAGGCGCGCTCTCGCCGGATCGCAAGCAGGAAGCCTTCATTCGCAACTGGAACCTGTGGGTGCGCGATGTCGCCACCGGCAAGGAGACCCAGCTCACCACCGACGGTGTGGAGAACTTCGGCTACGCCACCGACAACGCCGGTTGGAAACATACCGACAACGCCATCGTGGAATGGTCGCCCGATTCCAAGCAGATCGCGACGTTCCAGCAGGATCAGCGCCAGGACGGCGACATGTATCTGGTGACCACGCGTGTCGGTCATCCCGAGCTGCAGTCGTGGAAATATCCGCTGGCGGGCGATGAACACGTGACGATGATCGAGCGTGTGATCATCGATGTGCCCAACCATAAGCTCGTGCGTTTGAAGATGCCTGCCGATCAGCACCGTTCGTCATTGTGCGACGACGTCAGCTGCGGCGAAAACGGTGGCTGGGATGATGTGAAGTGGGCGCCGGATGGCAAGACGCTCGCCTTTGTTTCCACCTCGCGCGATCACAAGCACGAAACCTTCCGCATCGCCGACGTGAACACGGGCGAAGTGCGAACGGTTTTCCACGAAGACGTGCTCACGTATTACGAAAGCGGCAACGGCGCGGTGAACTGGCGCTACCTGCCGGATACGAACGAAGCCGTCTGGTTCAGCGAGCGCAACAACTGGGGCAACCTGTATCTCTATGACACCACCAGCGGTCAGCTTAAGCACGCGATCACCACGGGCGACGGCAACGTTACCGAAGTACTGAAGGTCGATGCGAAAACGCGCACGGTGTGGTTCCGTGGTGTGGGTCGTACGTCGGGCGTCAATCCTTACTATCAGCAGTTCTGGAAAGTGAGTCTGGATGGCGGTCAGCCTGTGCTGCTCTCGCCGGAGCCGGCCGACCACATCGTCACGATGTCCGAAGATGGCAAGTATTTCGTCGACAGCTACTCCACCACCAGCACACCACCCGTCACCGTATTGCGCGATGCGAACGATGGGCGCACGGTGGTGACTGTCGCGAAGGCCGACATTTCGCGCCTACTCGCCACGGGTTGGCAGCCGCCGGAACAGATCACCGTCAAGGCACGCGACGGCAAGACCGATATCTATGGATTGATGTTCAAGCCCTCGCACTTCGACGCTAGCAAGAAATATCCCGTGATCGATTACATCTACCCGGGTCCGCAGACGGGCTCGGTCTACACATACGGATTCACGCCCTCGCAAGCTGACGATCAGTCGTTGGCCGAACTTGGCTTCGTGGTTGTAGCGATCGACGGCATGGGCACGCCGTGGCGTTCGAAGGCGTTCCACGACGCGTGGTTCGGCAACATGGGCGACAACACGCTGCCCGACCAAATCGCCGCCATCAAGCAGCTCGGCCAACGTTATTCGTGGATCGATCTGGACCGCGTCGGTATTTGGGGCCATTCCGGCGGCGGTAACGCCACGGCCGATGCGATGTTCCGTTATCCCGATTTCTTCAAGGTCGGCTGGGCCGAAAGCGGCAACCACGACAACCGCGAATATGAAGACGATTGGGCGGAGAAGTGGCAGGGCCTGCTGGTCACGAACAAGAACGGCACGACCAACTACGATGACCAAGCCAATCAGAACATGGCTAAGAATCTCAAGGGTCATCTGATGCTGGTGCACGGCACGATCGACGACAACGTGCCGCCGTACAGCACGCTGTTGGTGGTCGATGCGCTGATCAAGGCCAACAAGGATTTCGACCTATTGCTGATCCCGAACCAGCACCACGGTTATGCGTCGGGAACACCGTACGCAACACGTCGTCGCTGGGATTACTTCGTGCATTACCTCGGCGGGGATACGCCGCCCAAGGAATACGAACTCAAGTCGTGGCCTTGGAGATAAGCGCTCGTTCACGAGCAGCAGCGAGCCTTCTCTGCTTGCTGCTGCTCGCGGGTTCGATCCAGACGGTTCGCGCCGCGCACGAACCGTCGATCGCTACGTCCTTCGAAGCGTTCTGGCAGGCTGCCCAAGGGCAGCCTTTCGCCCAGCAGGAAAAGTTGTGGGACAGCGAGATCGAAGGGCCGCATCGCGATCTCTATGCCTCGGTCGTATGGGAAACGCAGCATCGGCCCGATTGGCCAATGCGACGGCAGCATCAGTTGCAAGCGCGCTTTGCGGAGTATCCGAAGCTCGCTGCGGGGATTCCTGGCGAAGTTCGCGCATTACAAACCGCCTTGGCCGCACAGACGGTGCGCTTCCGGACATTGTTCCCGGATGCCAATACGCATCCGCCGGTGCAGACTATTCTGGCGCCCAACTTCGACGCGAAGAGCGGCGTCCTCGCCGACGGTTCGCCCGTGCTGGTGTTCGCGGCGGATTCGCTGTTGTTGGAGCAGGCGAATCTCGACATCGTGGTACCGCACGAACTGTTCCATCTCTATCACGCGCAGCACGCGGGTATTCGCAACGATGGCGTGATGCCCGGCGTCGCCCTGACCGCGCCGTTGTTCGAGGAAGGCCTTGCCACGTACGTCAGCGGGCAACTTTCGTCGGGACATCGCGACGGCGAATTGTTGCTGCAGGATGATCTCGGTGACATTCCAGCCAACCGGCTGCCCGCTATCGCGACCCGCTTTCTCGTCGACGCGCGTTACAAGGCTATCGATGAGGAACACCCTGAAGCGTTCAAGCGCTGGTTCAATGCAGCTGCCAAGCCTTATCAGCAGGACTTGCCCAATCGCTCGGGCTATTGGCTAGGCTTGCAGCTGATTCGCCATTTGCGTGAGACCTACACACTGGCGCAGATCGTTGCATGGACACCCACGCAAGCCGATGCGCATGTAATGACGGCGCTGCAACAGATCAGTCGTCGCTAATGCTCAGCGATGAAGGCTTCATAGGGATCGCGTCGCCACCACCGGCGGCACGGCTGCGGCGCGCAAGGCTGGGCCCAGTACGGCCAATTGACCGAGCAACCATAGCGCCACCGCGCCTATCGCCAGATACAACACTGGCAACCTCGGTTGCTCGTAGTGCTGCATCAGCATGAGATTCAGGGAATAGGCGAGCAGCGATCCCAGCATCACGCCTGTTGTGACGATCAGAAAATTTTCGGTCTGAAAATAACGCAGGATGTCGCCGCGTGTAGCGCCGACAGCACGGCGTATGCCGATAGATCGTTTGCGCTGCTGCACCCAGAAGCTAGCGAGTCCTGCGATGCCAAGCGCTGTCACAAACAAGAGTCCAGCAGCGGCGGCGATCAACAAGGCGATCATGGTGCGGCTGCGATGAAAGTAATCGGTACGCAGCTGTGTGAAGGTCTGGGAGTGTTGCAAGATGCGATTGTCGTCGAGGTGGTTGAGTGCATCGGCGGCTTGCTTCAGCACGCGATCGCGATCCTGGGACGATGTGCGCATCACGTAAGTCACGTCGTTCGAATCGGGCAACATCGGGAATAGGGTGGCGTATTCGCTGTCGGTGCCCTCGCGCACGTGGGGGCGCAACAGATGGTCGACGACGCCGACAATGCGCACGGGTTTGTCGTCGGGATACATGGACTTACCCAGCGGATCCTGGCCGGGGAATAATTTCTCGACCAACGCGCGAGTGATTATCGTGACTGGAACGCGATCGATACCGGCCCAGTCATGAGCGCTGTCTATGGGCACGTATTCGTTGGTCAGAAAATCACGCCCTTCGATCAGGTGCAGTCCCAGTGTGGCAAGCTCGCCGGGCGTGCCGTTATAGGCCGTGGCCACAGCACGAGAGGGTGCATTCGGGGCAAGCGCGATGCCATTGCTCCAGTCGTTGAGATTGAAGGGCAATGCATCGATCGCCGCTACTGATTTCACCCCAGCGATCTGACGCAACGCCGCCAGATCGGTATCGTGGCGCACAAGCGGCTGCGCGTTGTCGTCGAGATCCGTGCTGTCGATCATCACGAGCTCGTCTTCCGCCACACCGCTTGGCTGCCGTAACTGCGTGGTGCGATGGGCAATCATGAATGCGACATTGCAGACGATGGCGCATGTCAGGCTGACTTGCAGCACCAACAGCAAGGCAGTCAGTTTATGGCGCTTCAGGCTGGCGACGGTAGGCGGTAGCGACATGGTCAGGCTCACTGTGTTTTGAGCTGCAGGGCAGGTGTGACGTTGCAAGCGCGCCACGCCGGCAGCAGGCCGGCAAACAGACTGGCGACGACCGCCAGCGCAAACGTGCCAAGCAGCATGACGAGGTCCATCTGCGCCAGTTGCGCGTAGCCGTCCGGTCGTTGGCGCACGCTCCAAAGCCCGAGTTCGGCAAGCGCCAGGCCCAGCATGCCACCTGCCAATCCCACGACCATCGATTCGATACCCAGCTGCAGAAAAATATCGCGTCGCCGCGCACCCAATGCACGGCGCACGCTGATCTCGCCGCTGCGACGCAGAAACTTGGCGAGCAACAGGCCGACGATGTTGACCATGCACACGCCGAGGAAGCCGAGCGCCAACCACAGTTGCAGGTCAAGATCGGCCGGGATCACGTGCTGGTTGGCCAGCCAGTCCATCAGTCCGTAAAGCTGCGCATGTTCCGGACGCGGGAAACGGCCATGCGTTTGCTGATCCCGCCAATAGTCGGCGAGGAAGTCGCGATATGCGTGTGCTTTCGTTGCGCTATTGAACTGCACCCAAAACTGCAGCCATGCGCAATGGTCGCTGGTGCGGGCATCGCCGCCGCTTCCCCAACAGGTCAGCTGACCGTTGAAATCGAGCTGCAGTTCTTGCGCGGTTTGCAAAGGTAGAAAAAATTGGTCGGTGTGCCCGAACGCGCGATCGTCAATCTGTGCATAAAAGGTCGGTTGCGGACGCCAGTCGTCGAGCACACCGATCACGCGGAAATCGGTGTTCTTCAAGCGCACGGTTCGACCGATGCTTGGTGTATTGCCGAACAACTTGCGATTGAGATCGGCGTTGAGCACGACAACCCGGGCGCGCTGCTCGTCGTCCTGCACCGTCCAGCCGCTGCCTACGCGAAACGGGGCGCCGAACATCGGAAAGAAATCGGCAGTGACATAGTGTCCGAAGTCGAAGAACGGCCGCATCGTGCTTTGTGCGGGCCGAACCGGCGACGCGCCGGCAGCCATGGCCGCTTGCCTGTCCGCGCGGGCGGCATGCAACAAATACATTGCGTCCGTCCAGGTCATGTTGCCGTCGGGCAGGAGATCCTTGTTGTTTGTTTTGTTGATCGGATGCGGATCGATCACTGGCACATACAGCTGCGCGCTGCGTCCGGGCAAAGGGTCGCCCGACATCACGTGCAGCACAGTAATCATCGTCATGCTGGCGCCAATGCCAAGGCCGATAGCGAGAATCATCAGCGCCGTGATGATTCTGCTTCGCTTGAGGCTATATAAGGCCAGCACAAAGTAGTAACCGAGCATGATGGTCTCCCCGAAACGATGGCTGCAGCGCGCCGAGCCATCAGCCGAAACTGATCGCGTCATGACTTTGGATGGACGACTGATATTGTGCAGATCGCCGGTGGCGAGTTAGTCCACGGGCGATCTAGTGAGCCAGGATGACCGCGTTAACGATCGGCAGGTTCGGCCAAGCCTTTGGACATGGCGTCATTCAAAACCTTGTCCAGCTCTCGATCGACTTGCTGGGATACGGCTTTTTGCTGCGTCGACATTGCCGCTTCGCGTTGCGACAAGGCGGATTCTTGCTTGGACAATGCTTCCGCCGCCTGATCGAGCGACTTGGTTTCGCGATCGATTTCCGCTTGCTCCGCGTTTAAGCCTTGGATCTGGCCCTCCAGGCCCGCTTCGCGCCCACTTTCTTGCGCGTCCGAATCGGCATGCAACGCAACGCGCCGCGCCTCGATAGCCGAACGGCGACTTTCCAGACCGGCCTCGCGGCTGGCCAGGGCGCCTTGGCGCGCAGCCAGACCGGCTTGCTCGCCTGCAAGCGCACCTTGTTTCCCGGCAAGCTGGCCTTGTGCCTGCGCCGTGTCTCTGATCGGTGCGTAGGCCGCTTTGGCTTGCTGGATGAGTCGCGCATCGTGAATCACATAAGCCTTGTCGCCGCGCCGGAACCACAGCATCGGTTGATTTTTCTTCTGCATGCGTTGCACATCCGCCAAGTCTTCATCGCTGCCGTTGACGATGACGCTGTCGCCATCGAACAAAGCGATCCCGCGACTTGCGTGTGATGTCGTATCGATATCCACATAGCGCGCTTTGAAACCAAGGTTGTGCACGGCGGGTGGAACCGGCGGGGCAGCCGGGGCAGCGGGCGGAGCCGGTAAAGGTGGTATTGCCGGCAGAGGCGGCGCAGGTGGTGTTGGCGGGAGAGGTGGCGTCAGCGAGCTGCCATCGCTGTTGGTTTGCGCCGCGTCTGCGATGTGATCTGCATTGGTCGCGGTGACGCGATACGGCAGGACGCCGGCGAAGGCTATGACGGCCACCAGCAACCACGCCGGTGTGCGTGGCGTCGTCTCGTTCATGTTTTGCTGAAGCATAGTCAGTCGCCTTTTCAGACTTTGAAATGTGGAAGACGCGCCAGCCAGACTGGAATGCACGGGGCGCGCTACGCCCAGGCGCAGCAATAGATGGCCGTAGGTTTGCGGTGCCGCGCGGTGATGCAGCAACACTTGCGCGTCGCAGGCGGCTTCGCGATAGATCGCGTACTCGCGCATCGCCCATCGCACCAGCGGATGGAAAAAGAAGAGCCGTTGCGCAATGGCCGGCACCCAACCCAGCCACAAATCGCCGCGATGAAGATGGGCGAGTTCGTGTGCTATCGCCATTGCCAATTCGTCGGAAGACAGTGTCTGTTCGGATGGCAGTACCACAACCGGGCGCAGTAAGCCGGTGACTTGCGGCGAAACGATCGCGTCCGACACGCGTAGACGTGGAACGTGACGTAGACCCAGCGCATAGGCTTGCTCCACGCAGGACGTTCGTAGCGCACCGTTCTGTATGGGCGTCGTGCCTCGCAGCAGCGTGCGGCTTTCACGCCATTGCCGGCTAGCGATGACGAGCTGCAGCAACACGCCGATCAGCCACGCTGCAACGATGAGTTCGGACCACGACAAAACTGGCTTCGCGGACTCAGTAGCCCTGGATACAGTAGGTGTCCATGACGCGGTACTTGCAGCCGTCGGCACCGTATCGGCGCGATCAGTCGTGTGTTCGACCACCACCTGCGTGAGGGCAGTAGGTACATGCGTGGAAGGCGCCAACCAGCGCAATTGCACCGGCGTGCTGACGGCGATGCCCAGCACAAGCTGCAAGGCGACCAGCCACCAGAGCATGCAGCGAATCGCCGGCGAAAGTCGCGGCAAGCAACGGCCCAGCAGCCAGAGCGCAGCGATCAAGACGGTCGCTTGAGCAGCTGTCCACGCCAGACGCACGAACACGATGTTGACGATATGAGTGAGCGTGTCCATCTCAGGACTCCTTGCGTCGCGATTGCAGCTGGCTCACCAGCGCCTCGAGTTCGGCCAGCTCGCTATCGCTGACCTCGGCCTTTTCGGACATCCAGGCTACGAAAGGCGACAACGAACCCGACAATGTTTTTTCCACGAACTGACCGACCGCGTTGCTCATGACTTCGCCCGGACCGGTTGCGGTGCTGTAGCGATAGACGCCGCCGACGTGTCGCCGACGCAGATAAGACTTTGCGCGCAAACGTTCCATCATCGTCAGCACCGTGGAGCGGGCCAAACCACGCGACTCGCCGAAATCGGCGGCCACTTCGCCGACCGAGGCGCTTTCGTGTTCAGCCAGATAGTGCAGGAGCGCAAGCTCCTGATCGCCGATAGAGGGTTTGGACATGGCCGGGAGCGCTCGTGACTACAGGTGTAGTCACGCTACGCCATGACTACACCTGTAGTCAATAGGCCGATAGCACTGAGAGGGGGGCGAACTGAATGCCGGCATCATCGCGATGCCTTGCATGTCCAACGTCACCCTTGAGGTCATACACGGTGTGCATACTTCTCTCTTGCCCGCGTGGTGCTGGCATACGTATGCAGTGCAATGGAGACCCCATGACTCCCCAGGAACAACTTCTTCTCGATGATTTTCTTCAGCGTCTGGCCGCCGTTAATGGCGTGGCCAAGGATGCGCAAGCCGATGCGCTGATCCACCAGCGCTTGGCCGGCCAGCCCGACGCGCTTTATCTGCTGGTGCAACGCAGCCTTCTACAACAGCACGCACTGGACGCGGCCAAGGCGCAGATCGCGCAACTGCAAGCGCAAGTGGCAGGACAGGCGGGAGGCGGAAGCTTCCTCGGCGGTCAGCAACCGGGATGGGGTGCCGTACCGCCGCCGTATCCGCCGCAACAACAGGCTGCACCCGCTCCGACCTGGCGCGAGCGTCTATTCGGTGGCGCGCCCGCAGCACGGCGGTTCGAGCTTCCTCGCCAGCGCAGCCACCACGGCAGCAGGCGTGGCCGGCGGCATGTTCTTGTTCGACGGTATTGAGAGTTTGCTCGGCGGTCACCGCGGCGGCGGATTCTTCGGCGGACAGCCAGAAGTCATCGAGAACGTCACCGAAAACAATTTCTTCGATGACGGCAACCTGTCCCAAGGTGGCGGCCAGGATTTCTCGTCCACCGATTTCAATGACGACAGTCTCGGCGGCAATTTCGACGACGACAGCAGCTGGACGTAAGCGAATCGTGCACGACCATTCCCCGTTTTCGTCGAAAACGGGGGAGTGGCTACAGAAGCTCAGGGCGCCTGGACCAAATTCTTGGTGAAGAAGATGCGGCTGCATCCAGGTGGATCGCAGGGAAAGATGCCGTACTCGCGCCATCCGTGTTTTTTATAGAACGAAGGCGCCTGAAAGGTGTTGGTATGCAGCAACGCGGTGTGGCAGCCGCGCTGTCGACCCTCTTCTTCGGCCATCTGCAGCAGCTTGCTGCCCAGGCCGGTGCCGCGCAGGGATTCCGGCAGGATGAACATGTCGATAAACAACACGCTGCGCGAGGTGCGCCCGGTCAGCCCACCCATCACTTCGTGCGTGGCGGGATCCTTGACGAGGATCGCAAGGGGGCTTCGATCGTCGATACCGCACGCGTCGAGATTGAATTGATCGAGCTGACGGCGGATCGCCGCCAGCTCGCTGGCTTCGGGCGCGTCGGTAAAAGCGATCAGCGGTGAATCCACAGTCATCGATATCCGTCAGAACGTCATATCGAACGCGACGTCACCTTCCACGCCAACCTGATACGCCGAAACGCGACGCTCGAAGAAGTTGGTCACTTCCTGCACGTCCTGCAGATCCATGAAGTCGAACGGATTCTTCGCACCGTACTTCTTCGGCATATCCAGCTGCACAAGACGCTGATCGGCGCAGTATTCCAAATACTGGCGCATATCCTTCACCGAAAGGCCGGCCACGCCACCGGAGAGTACGTCCTCGGCGAACTGCGTCTCGCACGCAATGGCTTCTTCCAGCATGGCTTCGACCTGAGTGCGCATGTCCGCATCGAATAGATCCGGCTCCTGCGCGCGCACCGTGCGCACGACGTCGAACGCGAAGGCCATATGGCCCGATTCATCACGGAACACCCAGTTGGTGCCCGACGCCAAACCGTGCAACAAACCACGCGAACGCAGAAAGTACACATACGCGAAGGCGGCGAAGAAGAACAAGCCTTCGATGCAGGCCGCGAAGCAGATCAGGTTGAGCAAGAATTGCCGACGATCTTCGCGCGTTTCCAGCCGCTGCAGGCCCTGGATGGAATCGATCCACTTGAAGCAGAACGCGCCCTTCTGGCGAATCGAAGGAATGTTCTCGATCGCCGAAAAAGCCTTGTTACGTTCGGTTGGATCGGGAATGTAAGTGTCGAGCAGCGTGAGGTAGAACTGCACGTGCAGCGACTCCTCGAACAACTGGCGCGACAGATACATGCGCGCTTCGGGGGAATTGATGTGCTGGTACAGATTCAGCACCAGATTGTTCGACACGATGGCATCGCCGGTGGCGAAGAACGCGACCAGGCGATGGATCAGATGGCGATCCGCGTCCGTCATCTTCGACTTGAGGTCGGTCGTGTCGAGCGAGAAGTCGACTTCCTCCACCGTCCAGGTGTTCTTGATCGCGTTGCGATACATCTCGTAGAACTCGGGGTAGCGCATCGGGCGCAACGTGAGTTCGAAGCCTGGGTCGAGGATGTTCGAATCGCGAGCGAGTTGAGCAGACATGGGTATTCCTAGTGGCGATGCTCCGAGGTGGAGCGTCTGATCGCTTCCGCCGCATGTGGCGGAAGCGATGTCATCATCATTACTGGCAGGCTTCGCAGTACTCGGGGTTTTCCAGCGAGCAGAACACAGCAGCAGTGGCCGCTTCCTGCGCATCAGGTACCGGCGTGGCGACAACGCTCGCGGTGACCGTGGTCTTGGCAATCTTCGTCGCCGGGCGCGAACGCAGGTAGTACGTGGTCTTGATGCCCGATTTCCACGCGTACATGTACATGGAACTCAACTGTCCGATATTCGGGTTCTCTATGAACAGGTTCAGCGACTGGCTCTGGTCGATGTACGCGCCACGTGCAGCGCCAAGATCAATAAGTGCCTTCTGCGGCACTTCCCACACGGTGCGGTAGATCGTGCGCAGGCGTTCCGGAATCGCCGCGATGCCCTGGATCGAACCTTCCGCCAGTTTGATTGCATCGCGAACGTCGCTGGTCCACAGGCCGAGTGCTTTCAGCTCGTCCGCTAGGTAGCGATTCACCACTAGGAAATCGCCCGATAGCGTTTCGCGCTTGAACAGGTTGCTCACCTGCGGCTCGATGCATTCGTAGCAACCGGCGATGGACGCGATGGTGGCGGTGGGAGCGATGGCGATCAGCAGTGAATTGCGCAAGCCGTTGGTCTTGATCGCCTCACGCAATGCATCCCAGCGCGCGATGTCGTGCGGCTTGGCATTCGGCCAGTAATCGAACTGCAGTTCGCCATTCGCTGCACGGCTCTCGTCGAAACCTGGATGCGCACCGGCCTGCTCAGCGAGCGCGTTGGATTGCGACAGCGCGTTGAAGTAGATCTCCTCAGCAATGCGCGTGGACAGCTCTTGCGCCTCAACCGAATCGAACGGCAAGCGCAGTTTGAAGAACACATCCTGCAACCCCATCACGCCTAAACCGACCGGACGCCATTTGCGATTGGCGACGGCAGCGGTATCGATCGGATAGAAGTTCAGATCGATCACGCGATCCAGCTGACGCACGGCAGTGCGCACTGTGGAAGCAAGCTTGGCGAAATCGAAAGCGCCATCCACCACGTGGCGAGCCAGATTGACCGAACCCAGATTGCACACCGCCGTTTCACCGGCGTTGGTGACTTCCAGGATCTCGGTGCACAGATTCGAGAGATGAATGACGTTCTCGGCCTTCGCCGTCTGATTGCTGGTAGCGTTACTGCGATCCTTGAAGGTCATCCAGCCGTTGCCGGTTTGCGCCAGCGTGCGCAGCATGCGTGCGT
>JAATFF010000070.1 GCA_015655335.1 Lysobacterales bacterium
AAGCGATTGTTGGTCACGCCGAACAAAAAGCTCAGCCGCGTATCGTTATTGATCAGATACGTGACGTCACCAAACCCTTTCACCTGATTGGTGCGATCGTGAATCGGATTGCGGCTGGATGTCGGGTTTTCGATACCGACATTGTCTTCCAGATAGTTGGCCGTGAAGAAATAACTCCAATTGCCGCTGTTACCCCACAAGGATGCGTAGGGATTCACGGTTCCAAACGAGCCACCCGTAATACCTACGCTGCCGCCATTGGTAAGGTCCGCACCGGTCTTGGTGGTGATGTCCACGACTGCCGCGGTGCGCTCGCCGTACTGTGCTGGCAACGAACCGTCGAGCAACTTAACGCTCTGGATCGTGCGTGGATCCAGCGTCTGACCGAACCCAGAAATCGATTCGGGAATCATGATGCCGTTGATACGGTACTGAAGGTTCGCGTGATCGCCGCGCACATGCAGCTGTCCGTAGGAATCCTGCACGACGCCCGGCGCCTGCAGCAGCACCTGGTTCATCGGCGTGGCGTCGCCTAGCGGCAAGGCTTTGATGTCTTGCGCCGTGATCACATACTCACTGCTACCGATATCCGGTGCCAGCTCATTGCGCGCCTGGTCGAGCGCCGCCGTCACATTCACCGTGCCCAGTTGCTTCACGTTGGTAGCCCGGCGATTGCGACTAGCGGTCGTGCTATCGGTCGTGGTGGTGTCCGTTTGTTGAGGATCGCTGGATGGGATGGTGCCATCTGCATTCGCACTGGGGGCTGCCGCCGGGGTGGTGCTAGCTGAGGAGCTAGTAGTGCTTGGCGTTGAAGCGACAGCAGATGCAGCAAATAGCGCTGCAGCAAGGCTCAGGGCGAGCGGAGTGAGTTTCATGCAAGCGTTCCAGTGGGTGGATGATAGATGCATGTAACGTTATAACATTCGTATGCCCGGGAACCAGTCCCCCATGCGAAAGGTCATACCTGTCGTCTGTTGCAGCGCAGCATTTCATTTGCACTTACTGCAAGCCCGCGGAAGGGACTTACCGTTCGATTGGCCCCGCGTTACATCGAGCGCACGTCCCTTTGACCTCAAGCACCGTGCCCCTGAGCACGAATCCGAGCGGCAAGGTGTCTTCGGACAAGACACGGTGAAGTAGCGCACTCTTCCGCGCGATGACGGTGTCGCAGTGTGTACAGATAAAAAAGAGGTCGGCGTAAGCGCGAGACGGGTGCGTGCACATCACAAAGGCATTTCGATTGCCGATTTTTGCGATGAGCTGTTGGTGGGTTAGAAAAGTAAGAGCGCGATAGATCGCAAGCACCCGAACCGGGCGCCCCAGAGACCGTTGGACAGATGGCCATATCTCATAAGCCGCAAGGGGTTTTCGTGCACGCCACACGGCTTGAAGAACATGGCGTCGAATATCGGTCAGGCGTACACCGCGTGCCTCGCACCATGATGCTATTTCATCGAGCGCGATATCGACGGCCCGCTGCGTTGCGGGTTCGACCGATGGGAGAAGAGGGCGAGGAGGCACGTGGATTTACCGTCTGGCCGAGGACCCACTCGTGGGGTGAGGAACACAACTCCATACCTCATTCGCCACCGCGTGACGGCACAGGAAGTGTTCAACCGACACGACTTCACTGCGGTTCGATTTCATGCATGCACCATGACTCCCTCCACCATTCCCAACTGTCTTGTCATGCGCTGACACGAACGGCTTTAAAGCATCGACAGACGCTGGGGCGTCAGTGCGCCGCTGATGCCAAACATGGTGCCATCGGCACGGATGACGAACGTGCGCGGTGTTTCGCCGCCCCAATGCGGGTCGATCAGGTAATCGATTCGCTCTGGGCTGGCATCGGTATAGGCGCGCGCCGGATAACGATCCAGTCCGGCGGCATGCAGGCGCTCCAGGATGGCGTCTCGCTGCGTGATCTCGTCCGTGGCAACAGTGATTAACTCGATGCGGTGCGGATGGGCGCGCTGCAGTGCCGCCATGGCGCGCATGTTCGATTCGCAATACGCACAATCCAAGGCCCATAGCTCGATGATGCGTTCGCCATGGCCGGGCGGTTTGAGCAAGCCAGGAACATCGGCGGCGGATAGCGCGGTTAGCGCTGCGGCGTGAGCCAATATGGGCCCTGTCATTGCCAGTGCCATGAGCATGCGACGCATCAATGTTCTCCGACCGTCAGCACACGAAAACCCTCGGTCGTATTCCATGCGACATACGCGTGGCCGTGCCACAGCAGCAACTGTGGCGAACCGGCTGACGAGGCTGTCGTGGCAAGCGTCCTGGGTGCATCGAAATGCGTGCCGGCATCCGAGGATCGGCGCACCATCAGGGAATAACCTTGCGCGTCGACCTGGTTCCACACCACCCATACCGTGCTGCCATCGACCGCTACATCGCCATGGCTGGCACCTGCGCCAGCGATGACTTGCGCGTGGCGTGGCGGATGGCCGGGATCGAGTTGGCCGTACCAGATCGCCGGCGTGTCCTTGGCGACGTACCAGACCGCATGACGTGTGCCATCCGCCGCGATGGCAAGGCCGGGACCGTGGCGCGGACAAGCGGCAATCTGCCAGTTGTCGAAGGTAGCGCGCTGGACCTTGTTCGGTTGTGCATCCGTATGAAGCACAGCGTAGGCATGGTCGCGGATGTTGTCGCCGAAGATGCTCCGGAAAAAAGCGGCGATATCGCCTTCAGGCGTACGTGTCAGTGCGATGCGGCAGCAATCGCAGCTGTGGTCCACCAGCTTGCGTTCGGGCACGAACGTGTGGCCTTGATCATTCGACCAGCTGTAGTACAAAGCGGCGCCGAGGTACGGCTTCCTTTGTATGCTCGCTGCTTCAGCATCGCGCTTGTCGATCCACGCTACGACTACACGACCCTCTCCATCGACCGCCAGTGCGTCGAAGGTGTGGCCGATCTGGGTGCGGTCGACATGCACGGTGACCGGTGTGGAAAAGTGCACGCCACCATCCAGTGAACGTGCGAAACGTACGTAGCCCGTCCACGGCTTGGCCAGCGATTGCGACCAGGTGACATAGAGCTCGCCATGTGTACCAACGGCGAGCTTCGGTCGGTTCTCGCTGCGGTAATAGATCGGTTCGGGCTGCGCGTTGACAATGACCGGCGCGCTGAACGTCGTGCCAAAATCGTCCGAGTAACGCAAGCGCACGTGTTCGTCCGCTGCATCGACCATCCATAGGCGGCCATGAGCATCGAAAGAGGCGGTGGCACCCAGTTCCACGGCATGGGACGGGCTGGCAGCCATCGACATGTTGTCTTGCGCGACAAGACTCGGCGGCAACAGGCAGAGCAGGGCGACAAATAATTTTCGCATGGGAGCCAGGATGTTACGGAGCGGGACGTTCGGGGCTATCGCTCGGAGTGTTATAACATAACATCTCGTGCCATAGCATTGCAGCTTGGCATGGCGCGCAAGCCACGCGGTGGTTGGGAGAAAAGGGATATTTCTCCCGAGGCATTACGTTATATTATTGCAAATAATTCTCATTTCGGAAATTGATCCATGACCAGCGCCATCGCAATTACGCGGCAGACACGTTTGCGCTGGGCGACTGCCCTGGCGGCGCTCGGGCCAGGCATCATCGTGATGCTCGCCGATACCGATGCGGGCAGCATCATCACCGCCGCACAGAGCGGCGCCCAATGGGGTTACCGTCTGCTGTTGCTGCAACTCGTGCTGATCCCGATTCTTTTTGTCGTGCAGGAACTGACCGTGCGCCTGGGTCTTGTGACCGGACGCGGCCATGGTGAATTGATCCGCCAGACCTTCGGCGCTCGCTGGGCATGGCTGTCGTGTTCAACGCTGGTGCTGGCGTGTCTCGGCGCGTTGGTATCTGAATTCAGCGGCATGGCCGGCGTCGGATTGCTGTTCGGTATTCCGTCCTGGCTGACGATGCTGGTGGTGGTAGGCGGAATGACTGGCATGATCTGGACGAGTTCCTACCGTTCGGTCGAGCGTGTGGCGGTGTTGTTCGGGTTGTTCGAATTGGCGTTCCTGTATGTGGCGTTTCGCTCCCACCCGGATGCGTCTGCTGTACTCGAAGGCATTCGGCACATCCCGTTTTCCGACAACAAATACCGCTATCTCGTCGCCGCCAATATTGGTGCGGTGATCATGCCGTGGATGGTGTTCTTCCAGCAGTCTGCCGTGGTGGAGAAAGGTCTTGGGCCAAGCTATCTCGCGTTGGCGCGACGCGAAACGGCGGTGGGCGCCGTGGTGACGCAGTTGGTGATGGCGGCCGTGCTGGTGGCGGCCGCCGCGACGATCGGCACCACGAATCCCAATGCGCCGCTCGATACCGTGCAACAGATCTCCGACACGCTGGTGCCCTTTCTTGGCTGGGGCGTGGGTCGTGCCGTGTTTGCGGCGGGCATGATGGGCGCAGCCACGGTAGCCGCCATCGTCGTCGCGCTCACCGCGGCGTGGGGGATTGGCGAAGTCGCCGGGTATCGTCGCTCACTGGCGGATCATCCGCGAGAAGCGCCGTGGTTCTACGGCATCCTGACCGGTTGCCTGATTCTGGCAGGGGTGCTGGTGGCATCCAATGCGATCAACCTCGTCACACTCAGTGTGGCTGTGCAGGTGCTCAATGCCTTGCTGCTTCCGGTGGTGCTTGGCTTCCTGTACGCCTCGGCGCGCAAGGCCCTGCCCGCCGGCTTTCGACTGCAGGGGTTCTATGCGTGGGTCGTGCTGATCACCATCGTCGTGACGGCGGGCTTCGGCGTTTTCGCGGGCGTGATGGGCATTGTCGGTTAATGCTTCTGATGCAGAGTCCGCTGTTGGTTGACCCGATGGCGTGATGCCCTCGGGTCAGCAATGGATGATCTCCACCGTCACATGCGCCAGTTCCTCATGAATGGCCAGATGCCGTCGCACGTCGTCGGCCGACAGCTGCGCATCGGAAACCAGACCCAGGATGCACGCATAACTTGCTCGGCCAACTCGCCAAACATGGAGGTCGCATAGGGCTGTTTCCGGCAGTTCCTGGCGTATGACGTCGCGAATTTCTTCAACTACCGGACTATCCATTTCCGCATCCAGCAAGATCCTGGCTGATTCGCGAAGTAGCCCGAAGGCCCAACGGGCAACGAGGATGGAGCCGGCAACACCCATGACCGGATCGAGCCACGCCGCGCCATAAAGCTTGCCGCCCAATAACGCGATGACGGCCAGCAGCGATGTAGCCGCGTCGGCGATCACATGAATATAGGCGGAGCGTAGATTGACATCGTGATGATGGCTTGCCGCGTGCGCCGACTGATGCGTATGCCCATGCCCATGACCATCGTGATGGCTGTCCTTGAGCAGCCATGCACAAAGCAGATTCACGGCCAGCCCCATGACAGCGATCACGATGGCTTCGTTGTAGTGAATGGGGCTTGGCGAAAAAAAACGTTCGACGGATTGATACATCATGAGCGCAGCAACCACGCTGAGCAGCCACGCGCTGCTGAAACCACCGAGGATTTCAATCTTCCAGGTGCCAAAGGCGAATCGTCGATCGTTAGCGTATCGCCTCGCGAGGATATACGCGACCAGCGATAAACCCATAGCGAGCGCATGGGAACTCATGTGCCAACCATCGGCGAGCAGCGCCATCGAATTGAGGGCATAGCCTCCGATAATTTCGATAATCATCATCACCGCGGTGATCACCACGACATATCGCGTATTGCGTTCGGCATGTGCCGTTCCGCCACTGAATTGGTGATCGTGCAGGTACGGGGTGACGTCGGGAACGGCCATAAGACGGTCCTAGGGCATATACTCCCCCGGAGTATATATCTTAAGGAGTCGCGGGATGTCGCACATCCACGAAAACCCGAAAAAACTGATTGCGCGGGTGCGCCGAATCAGTGGCCAGATGGCTTCCATTGAGCGAGCTATTGCCGAACAGGCCGAGTGTGGTGAGGTGCTGCAGCAACTGGCGGCGGTGCGCGGTGCTGTGAATGGATTGATTCTGCAGGTAATGGAAGGGCACCTGACATCACACGTTGCCGACCGCTCCGATGCGCGGCAACAGGACGAACTTGCCCCCGTGCTAGCTGTTCTCAGGACCTATATGAAGTGAAGTGATGGCAGTCCTGGTTTTGATTATCCCGCGCGGCAGCGATGGTGTAGGTGCTCGCTTGCGGAAGGGTCGTGGGGCATTCCTTCTATTCGCACGCCAAAATTAAGCGGATCAATGCATTCGCCTGCAGCTCGCGTGTCCTGCTTCTGCTTCAGGCCAGGTGCGAGGTTGATGGCGTACCGCATCCAATCGATGATCATGCGGCCGTTCTTTGTTTGGACTGGTCAAGCTTGTTGAAGGAGCCGCGCTTGGTGTAACACGCAGTGGGTAACGTTACCTTGACCGAGCAATCTCTCGCGCCCCATCAAAAATGACCAAGGTTCTGCCGCTTCTATGAAAATGCATCAGATCGATTTTGCACCGATTGCCCACCATGCACGCAGTCTTACACACTCATTCTGTTCCGTAACACGGGCGAGTTGTCTCATGAAATTTAAAGTTGGTATCGCACTCGCTTTTGCCATCGGCATGACCTTGACAACGGGCTGCAGCCAACTCGGTCATCCAGTACATCCTTCAAGAACCCCACGTGAGGTGACGCCATCGGCTACATCTGCAGGGCAGTATCGTTTGATTCAGTACCCGGACGCGGGATATGGCGATTTCTACGCGCAGACTAATGCTGCGAAGATTTCGATCGATATGGAGATGTACGAATTGGCCGACGCTACGGAAGTGGCGGATCTCATCGCTGCGTCCCAACGAGGTGTGCAAGTGCGCGTGTTGCTGGACAGCGCCTGGGCGGGACGGAAGGTAAATACCAACGCCTACAATGAACTTTCATCGCACCATGTCGCGGTGAGATGGGATCCCGAGGGCACGATTTACCACGCTAAGGTGACGACTTTCGATGGCGCCATCTCGGACATCTCAACAGGCAACTTGACCAGTCGGTATTACGCCACGGGGCGAGATGCCGAGATCATTGATACGAATCCGCGCCAAGTCGCCGCGATCGAAGAGACGTTCCATAACGATTGGAGAAGCGCCAGCGTTGGTGTCGAAGGAGTGGCCGTGCAGGTCGCGGGGCTTGTGTGGTCGCCAGGTGCGGAGGAACGAATGGTTGAGCAAATCGCAGCGGCCAAACAAAGCATCGATTTCATGTCCGAGGAATTGGGTGATCCGATGATCTATAACGCACTCGCTGCAGATGCTAAACGAGGGGTCCGGTGCAGGGTGGTCATGAACGACGAAACAAAATGGCATGCGGGGTTTAAGGTCGTGACGGACGCAGGGTGCCAGCTTCATGTATATCCGCTGACCCCGACGGGTCTCTATATCCATGAAAAGCTTGTGCTGGATGATGCCGGCACGTCTGGCGAGTCGCTGATGATAGGTAGTCAAAACGCGACCACGTACTCGCTCACTCGCAATCGGGAACTCAGTGTAGTCCTGACTGATATGGACGCGTCCGCAGTCATCCATTCCGTCGCAAACACCTTTGATCGTGATTACCGCGATACAGATGCTGTGACTTGGCGAAACGCACGTGCCCTTATCATCAGGACCAATCAACCCTAACCTCTACTTCCGAATGACTCAGAAAAACGAGGACGCTTCAAAGGGCATGAAAAATACTTTTGACTCAGACAAGCGCATAGAGCCCGGCTTCTGCCGGGCTCTATGCGCTTTTGTCTAAGGGATGCAACGAAGGGCTAGCCTGACGTAACGTGGTCCGCCCAGGCTTGCATCATTGGCCGTCGCTGCTCAAGCAGGTCAGTGCGGTGGTAGGCCGCCTCCACTCTGTTTTGCACGGCATGCGCTAATGACCTTTCCGCTAAGTCACGCGGATACCCCTTCTCACTGCACCAATCCCGGAAGCTGGAGCGGAATCCATGCGCGGTGGCCGTACGTCCCGCCACGTCGCTAGCAGCACCAACGCGCCGCAAGAGTGCTGTCAATGCCATATCCGACAGCGGAGCGCGATCACGCACCGATGGGAATGCCAGCATTGCGTGCATGCCACGTTGCTGCTTAAGAATTGCTACAGCCTGTTTCGATAGCGGTACACGGTGGATCTGCTTCGCCTTCATGCGCTCCGCAGGCACCGTCCAAACCTTGGCTTCTAAGTCCACCTCATCCCATGTCATATGCCGCACCTCGCCAGAACGAGCAGCTGTAAGGATCAAGAACGCCAACACTTGCCGAGACACATCCAAGCTACGCGGTGGTAGTTGCAGGTGTTCGGCTGCAAATGCCGGAACGAGTGACCATGGCATGGCCGGTTGATGTTGGGTGCGAACAGTTTTTCCCGGCTGGAGTGGCAAGAGATGATCCACGACATCCACCGGGTTTGACTGGCAAAACCCATGCGCCCAGCCCCAAGCCATCACTGCATGTAGCCGCTG
>JAATFF010000004.1 GCA_015655335.1 Lysobacterales bacterium
AGTCGAGCAGCCGACCGGTTAGGCGGCATCCGCCAAGGATGCCAGAGTCGCCAAGGCCTTGCGCAAATGCTCTCGCGCCGGCCCCTGTTCCAATTCCACCAACGGCAGCCGCGGCATGGCCGTTCCCAGCCCCAAATCCGGTAAACCCGCCTTCACCGCGATCGGATTGGGTGCGCAATTGAGCGCCTGCACCAACGGATCGAGCGCGGCGTTACAACGTACCGCAACGACGCGATTACCCGCGGTAGCCGCATCGCAGAGCGCACGGAAAGCCCTGGGGACAAGATTGGCCACCACCGAAATGGTGCCAGCGGCGCCTGCCAGCATGGCCTCGGCCCCACTGGCATCGTCGCCGGACAGATAGACGAAATCCGGGCGTACAAGTTCCGCAGTGCGCTCAATACGCTCGGCATCGCCACGAGCTTCCTTGATGCCGATGATGCCCGGGTGATCGCGCAATAGAGCCGTGGTCTCGGGTAACAGGTCGCAAGCCGTGCGGCTGGGCACATTGTAGAGCAGCACCGGCAAGCCGCCGTGGTCGGCAACCTCCAGATAGTGGCGACGCAGGCCTTCTTGCGTGGGACGGACGTAATAAGGTGCGACCACCAGCGCGGCATTCGCACCGAGTGAACGGGCGCGTTGTGTGGCAGCCACCGTTTTGGCGGTGCCTGCCTCGCCGGTCCCCGCAATCACCGGAATACGGCCCGCAACGTGCTCGAGCGCATAGGCCAGCAACCGATCGTATTCATCGTGTTCGAGCATGTGAGCTTCGCCGGTGGAACCGGCAACGACCACCGCCTGGGTGCCGCCCGCGATCTGGAAGTCGAGCAGGCGACCGAAGGCCGCCACATCGAGCGCCCCATCCGAGGAGAACGGGGTAACCAGCGCGCAGATGCTTCCGCGAATGTTCATGGCGCAATCCGCACAAAACCGAGCCATGCATGTTACTTGCGGGCCCGTTAGGCGGGCAAGTAAGCTGGCGCATCGTTCGTCGTCATCCCGCACGGCGCGGGATCGCCATCGTCCATGTCCACGACTCCTCTTTCTGCGCGATCCAGCAACGATCATCAATTGCTGATCCAGACGCTGACGCCTGCCTCGCGCACACCACTGCTGGCACTGGCCCGGCGGATTGCCGATGCCGGCTGCAATCTTTCCGATGCGCGCGTCTCGACCATCGGCACGGATACCTCGCTGACCCTGCTCGCCACTGGTGCATGGGACGCGGTCGCCAAGCTCGAAACGGCGCTGACCAAACTGGCACGCGAAGAAGAACTGCGCCTGACGCACTATCGCACCAGCCCGCGCGAGCCGAGCGGCCATCTGCTGCCCTATCTGGTCGAAGTGGTGTCGTCCGATCGCCCGGGTATCCTGGTGAAGATCGTCGATTTCTTCAGTCGCCACGAAATCAGCGTGGAACAACTGAGCTCGATGCGTTACCAGGCCATGCAAACGGGCGCCTCGATGTTCCAGGCGCAATTCACGATCGGGGTACCGGACAAGTTGCACATCGCCGCGTTGCGCGATGACTTTCTGGAATTCTGCGATGGCCTGAATCTGGACGCCATCATGGATCCGGTGAAGTTCTAGGATGCTCTCGTAAGAGCAATCTGACAAGGCTGTTTTCCACTGCCCGACACGCGCTAGTCTCCATTCCAGCAAGCGCAGAACTTAAGTCAGGCTTTCGGAGAACTCATGCCCGACATTGGTAAGAAAGTCCCCAAGCTCCAAGGCGTCACCGGCGACGGCAGCACGCTCAAACTGGATTCACTGAAGGGCCAATGGGTGGTCTTGTACTTCTACCCGAAGGACAGCACACCCGGATGCACGAACGAGGCGAAGGATTTTCGCGACCTCTACTCGAAATTCCGCAAACGCCATGCCGAAATCGTCGGCGTCTCGCGCGACTCCGTCAAATCCCACGCCAATTTCGCCAGCAAGCAGGAACTGCCCTTCCCGCTGGTTTCCGACCCCGACGAAACCTGGTGCAACGCCTTCGATGTGATCCATGAAAAGGTGTTGTACGGGAAACGTCACATGGGCGTGGTACGCAGTACCTTTCTGATCGACCCCGACGGCAAGCTCGCCGCGGAGTGGCGGGGCGTAAAAGTGCCCGGCCATGCCCAGGCGGTGCTCGACGCCATATCTGCCCGGTGATCTTCACGTCACACGTCTTCACCAACGCAAGTCCCCTCCACCTCCTGCCTCGTGAGGTTCCTTCCGCATGACCGGAAGCAAGCGCATCTACGCCCTCGATACCAACGTGCTGTTGCATGATCCCACCTCGCTGTTCCGCTTCGAGGAGCACGACGTTTTCATCCCAATGACGGTGCTGGAGGAACTCGACGAAAAGAAGAAAGGCGCCTCGGAAGTTTCGCGCAATGGTCGGCAAGTCAGCCGTTTCCTCAACGAGCTGATCGTGCGCGGCAACGGCCATGGCATCAGCAACGGCCTGGAATTGACCAATCCCGAAGGGATAACGCTCAAGCGCGGCGGCGCGGTGGGGCGCCTGTATTTCCAACAGCGCACCAACAACGGCCACGGTAAAGCCGACAACCAAATCCTTTCCGCGGTGATCGAACTGCGCGACCAGAATCCGGATTGCTCGGTTATCCTGGTCACCAAAGATATCAACCTGCGCATCAAGGCCAAGATCTACGGCATCGATGCCGAGGACTATGAGAACGATCGCGCCCTCGACGATTTTGCCCTCCTCTACACAGGCTCGACCGAATTGTCGGAAAGCTTCTGGGATAAACACCCGGAAGTGCAGTCGTGGAACGAACGTGGCCGCACCTTCTACAAGGTCGACCGCCACGAAGACGAAGACTGGTATCCCAACCAGTGCCTGTTTTTGCCTGGTGAAAACAGCGTGGAACTACGCGTACTCCATGTCGATGAAGTGCGCGCGACACTGGTGCTTCTTGACGATCACAGTCACAGCAATCACAGCGTATGGGGCATCGCCGCTCGCAACCGCGAGCAGAATTTCGCGCTCAACGTGCTGATGGATCCGGATGTGGACTTTGTCACCTTGCTCGGCACCGCCGGCACCGGCAAAACATTGCTCGCACTCGCCGCCGGTTTGGCACAGGTGATGGATCAGCAGCGTTATCGCGAAATTATCATGACTCGCGCCACGGTATCGGTCGGCGAGGACATCGGCTTCCTGCCTGGCACCGAGGAAGAAAAAATGACGCCGTGGATGGGCGCACTCACCGACAACCTCGAAGTGCTTGCCAATCCGGAAGAAGGCGGCAGTTGGGGGCGCCAGGCTACCAATGATTTGCTGGCCTCGCGCATTAAGATCCGCTCGCTCAACTTCATGCGCGGACGCACTTTCCTCTCGCGTTATTTGATTATCGACGAGGCGCAAAATCTCACGCCAAAACAGATGAAAACGCTGATCACGCGCGCCGGCCCCGGCACGAAAATCGTATGCCTGGGCAACGTCGAACAGATCGACACACCGTACCTTACGGAAACAACGTCGGGTCTCACCTACGCCGTCGATCGTTTCAAGCATTGGTCGCATTCGGCGCACATCACTCTGCGTCGCGGTGAGCGTTCTCGATTGGCGGATTTTGCGTCCGAGGCGCTGTAACCCCTGTCGCAATGACGAGCAAAAGCGTGACGCGATCAACCACTCCACCCATCGCCCTCACCATCGCCGGATCCGATTCCGGCGGTGGTGCTGGGATTCAAGCCGATCTAAAAACATTTCACGCGCACCATGTGCACGGCCTGTCGGTCATCGCGGCAATCACCTCGCAGAACACGCGTGGTGTTACCGCCGTTCATTCGGTGCCGGTCACACATATTCGCAGCCAGATAGAAGCGGTTTTTGGCGATTTTCCCATCGCCGCGGTGAAGATCGGCATGTTGGGAAACGTCGCGACCGTGCGTCTGGTTGCCCGCGAATTGCGCAAGCGCAAACCCGCTTGGCTGGTGATCGACCCGGTGATGATTGCCACCAGTGGTTCGCGATTGCTCGATGAGGACGCTGTCGATGCGATGGTCAACGAGCTGATCCCGCTGGCCGACGTACTGACTCCCAACCTGCCGGAAGCCGAGGCTTTGCTCGGTCAGCCGCTGCGCACGATCAAGCAGATGACGAGCGCCGGCGAAGCGCTCCGCGCGTTGGGTGCTCAGACCGTTTTGCTGAAGGGTGGACATGCCGGTGGCGGTGAGATCGTTGACCGTTACTTCGACGAACGTGGTTTGATGGAAATTCGTCACGCTCGGCTGCCTCGCGAAGGTCACGGCACGGGCTGCACCCTCGCCTCGGCCATCGCCGCGGAACTGGCCAACGGCCATACGCTGCGTTCCGCCGTGCGCCGGGCCACGGCCTACGTCCATCGTGCGCTGAAACAAGGGTATCGCCCGGGCAGCGGCGAGGTTTACGTACTCCACCACTGAAGCCGGAATAGCCGCAAAATCCTTGACTTGCGGCCATCCGGCCACATACTCGGAGTCTGTGCCTGGCGCTATCCGAGCCACTTTTCACGATGGATTTCCTCAGTCCCCGCTTCATCGTCCTCTATGTGCTGCTGGCATTCACGCTGTGCGTGCTGCTGGTGCACTTGCGCGGCCGAGCGCGATTGCGCTTCGATCGCCAGCTGGTCGATCACTCGGCTATTTTTGCGCCGTATAACCTGCTGATGTACGCCTTCTCCGCGGTGCCGGCGCGACCCATCCTCGATCGCCGCGGCTTTCCGCAGCTGGATTTGCTGCAGGCGAATTGGAAAGTCATTCGTGAGGAAGCGCTGCAACTGTTCGACGACGGCCACATTCGCGCAGCAGAAAAGCACAACGATGCCAGCTTCAACAGCTTCTTCAAGCAGGGGTGGAAGCGCTTCTATCTGAAGTGGTACGGCGAACCGCTCGCGTCAGCCGAGGCACTGTGCCCGCAAACGGTGGCGCTGCTGAAATCCATCCCCAGTGTGAAAGCCGCGATGTTCGCCACACTCGCGCCGCACAGCAAACTCAATCCGCATCGCGATCCCTTCGCCGGCTCTTTGCGTTATCACCTTGGCCTGATCACACCCAACTCGCGTGACTGCCGCATCTTCGTCGACGGCGAAGAGCACGCATGGGGAGACGGCAAAGATGTCGTATTCGACGAAACCTACGTGCACTGGGTGGAAAACAAAACCGATCAGACGCGCGTGATCCTGTTCGCCGATGTGGAACGTCCCTTGCGAACGGGGGTGATGAATGCGATCAACCATCGCGTCGGTGCCTTCATGGGCAAGATCACCGCATCGCCCAATACCGAATCGCCCGAAGAAAAAACCGGTTTCGTCAACCGCATGTTCGCGCTGAACCAGCGCAGCCGTGATCGTAATCGTGCGTTCAAGAAGAAATACCCGAAATTGTTCCGCACGGTGAAATACATCGGCATGCTGGTTTTTATCTGGCTGGTGTTCCTGGCGCCGTGGCCTTTCTTCCGTTAAACGCGGTCACGTTTCCGATGGGTCGCGCGTCCTGGTAGTACGCTCCCAACGAAAGCCGTCATGGACCCGCACACCGATTTATTCCAGAAACACCGTCCGCGCCTGCTCGGCCTTGCCTACCGCATGCTGGGCACTCCTGCGGATGCCGAAGACGTGCTGCACGATGCGTGGCTGCGCTGGCACGCTCAGGACAAGGCCAGTCTGGACGATCCGGAAGCATGGCTGGTTACCGTCACCACCCGCCTTGCACTGGATCGGCTTCGCCACGCCAAAGTAGAGCGCGAGCGTTATACCGGGCCGTGGTTACCCGAGCCGCTGATCGAGCCGGAAGATCAACCGGACACGCAAGCCGAGCACGCCCAAACGCTGACGATGTCTTTCCTGTTGATGCTCTAAAGGCTCAGCGCGGAAGAACGCGCCGCGTTTCTTTTACACGAAGTCTTTGATTACAGCCATGCCGAAGCGGCAACCATTCTCGGCATCACCGAGGATGCGTGCCGACAGCGCGCGCATCGCGCCAAACAGCGTATGCGTGAGGAACGGATACGTTTCACCGCCAATGCGCAAACCCAACGCAGATTGCTGGAGCGTTTTGCGCAAGCGCTGGATCAGCCCACCGAAGAAAACCTGCATGCCCTGTTCGCCGAAGACGCCCTGCACCTGTCCGACGGCGGCGGCCTCGCTGTTGCCACACTACGACCTTTGCTCGGTGCCAAGCGTATCGCCCGTCTCTACGTGCAAGTAGCCAAACGCGAACAAGACCACAACGTGAGTCGGCGGCTGCATATGCTCAACGGTGCCCCCGTGTTGCTGACCTGGGCAGAAGGTCGACTGGTGACTGCGACCTGGATCGAGTGCGACGATGACCGCATCGTGGCGCTGCATGCTTTGCGCAACCCCAAAAAGCTGGCTCGGTTGGCGGCTGTCACGAAATCGGCAGATGGGCCGTCCTTACATTGAACGGCCGCTGTGGCCGGACTTCACGAGACCCCTTCCATGTCATCCCGCTTTTCTTACCAAAATCACACTGAAGCTTTGAAGCCGCTCTTTGCCCTGAAGGCGCATATTGATCACTCCGGACTCGAAAAAAAGCTGGTCCACCTTGTCATGCTACGCGCCTCCCAACTCAACGGCTGCGCGTACTGCATCGACATGCATAGCAAGGAAGCGCGCGCAGATGGCGAGACCGAACAACGCCTGTATCTGCTGCAGGCGTGGCGCGAAGCGCCGTTCTATAGCGCACGCGAGCGCGCGGCCTTGGCCTGGTGCGAAGCCGTCACACGGCTCGATCCGATACACGGTGTGCCCGACGACGTCTACGCGCAAACAAGCGCCGAATTCGACGAACGGGAATTGTTGGATCTGAATCTGCTGGTGATCCTGATCAACAGCTGGAACCGTATCGCCATACCCACTCGCACAGAAGCAGGCAGCTTTCAGCCTACCCAACGCAAAACTGCCTGATTTAAGGCGACGTTCGGCAGATACAAAAAAGGCCGCCTGTCGAGGCGGCCTTTTTTAGTGCTACGTGGCGACTTACGCTTTCACGCGTTTGGCAATCGCTTCACCGAAGCTCTGCGTGCTGCCTTTGCCGCCTAAATCCGGTGTGACGTGATCGCGATCGTTCGCCATCGTGTCGCGGATCGCCTGACGCAATTTGCTGCCCTTATCGACCATGCCGAGGTGATCGAGCATGTCGGCGGCAGCGAGCAGCAACGCGCACGGATTGGCGATGCCCTTGCCAGCGATATCCGGCGCAGAGCCGTGCACCGCTTCAAAGATCGCTGCGTGCTCACCGA
>JAATFF010000150.1 GCA_015655335.1 Lysobacterales bacterium
CCTGTACATGCAAAACAGTCCGCAATTCATCATTGCCTTCTACGCCATCTTGCGTATCGGGGCAGTAGTCGTGCCGGTTAATACGATGAATCTGTTGGATGAAGTGCGCCACATCATCGCCGATAGCGGCAGCAAGGTTGCTATCTTTGGCCAGGAACTCGCAGCCCATATCGCGCCGCTGCTTGAAAAAGCACTCGATCATGCACTCAGTGCCTGCTATTCCGATTACCTGATAGCAAATACCGATCTTCCTGTTCCCGAGGTGGTAACCGCTCCACGTGCGAACATGACTTCGATTGGCGCCGTCACCTGGCAAAACGCCTTGCAAAGCGCAGCAATCGTCGCCGACGTTGCGACCGGCCTTGACGATCTGGCTGTGATTCCCTACACCTCGGGCACCACTGGCGCGCCTAAAGGCTGCATGCATACACACCGCAGCGTGATGCATACAGCTGTCGCACCTGCCGAATTCTGCCGCATGGCGAAAGATCAGACCGCATTGGCCGCGCTGCCGATGTTTCATGTCACGGGACTGCAAAACGGCGTGAACGCCGTGGTCTACGTGGGCGGCACCGCGGTCGTGATGACACGTTGGGATCGACGCTGTGCGGCCATGTTGATACAGCGCTATTGCGTCACGTCATGGGTTGCGATTCCGACCATGCTGATTGACTTCATGGCACAACCGGGGCTGGACCGGTTCGATTTGAGTTCGATGAAAGTGTTGAGTGGTGGCGGCGCGGCGATGCCCAAAGCGGTAGCGGAAAGAATTCAGCCGCTATGGGGCTTGTCGTACGTTGAAGGTTACGGCCTGTCGGAAACGATGGCGACCACTCACACCAATCCGGCCCACCGTGCCAAATCGCAGTGCCTGGGGATACCGATTCAGGACACTGACGCAGTCGTGGTCGATCCCGACACGTTGCAGGTATTGGCAAACAACGACGTCGGCGAAATTCTGTTGCATGGGCCGCAGGTATTCCAAGGCTACTGGGGGCAACCCAATGCCACCGAATCGGCATTTGTCGACATCGAAGGCATGCGTTATTTCCGCACCGGCGATTTGGGTTATGTCGACGACGAAGGTTATTTCTTTCTCGTCGACCGGCTCAAACGCATGATCAATGCGTCCGGTTACAAAGTGTGGCCTGCCGAAGTCGAAAGTTTGCTGTACGCGCACCCAGCCATCCAAGAAGCGTGTGTGATTGGTTTTCGCGATGCGCAACGCGGCGAGAGCGTCAAAGTGGTTGCGGTATTGCGTGCAGGGCAATCCACCACTGCGGAAGAATTGATGTCATGGGCGCGTCAGCACATGGCCGCCTACAAGGTGCCACATGTGGTCGAGTTCGTCGATCAACTGCCCAAGAGCTCCACGGGCAAAGTGCTATGGCGTGCGCTTCAGGAAAAGGAATTTGCTACCCGGCAATAGATGGCCTGCCCCAACAGCGGCCGAAAACGGCGGGGAATTGGCTTCCTAGATATTTCAAAATACAAAGAACAGGGCGGGGACGATGAAGATTCAAGAATCAGATACTTTCAAAGTAGGCGGCCCGCGCGCGACCTACGTATTGATTATTTGTTCGCTGCTGTATGCCATGCGCTATGCGGATTGGCAGATCATGGCGATCGTCCTGCAACCCATGAAGATTGAGTTGGGCTTGACCGACGCGCAGGCGGGTTTGGTGGGCACGGCATTCTTTATCGGCATCATGCTTTTTACGTTGCCGATTGCGCATCTGGTCGATGTGTGGAGCAGAAAGAAAACGCTTGGGTTAATGGCGTTCGTCTGGAGCATTTTTACCGTCGCCACAGGATTCACCAGCGGACTCACCGCGTTGCTGTTCGCCCGTTTCGGCGTCGGCGTGGGTGAATCGGTGATCGCGCCGGGTGGCACCGCACTGGTTTCAGCGTCCTATCCGGAAGAAAAGCGTGCTCAAAAGCTCGGCATTTTTAATATGTTCATCACCATAGGCATCATCGTCGGTGCGATCGGCGGTGGTTATCTGTCGGCACATTTTGGCGGTTGGCGTACACCGTTCTACGTTTTTGGTATTCCCGGCGCCATCCTTGGCGTCCTCGCCTTTTTCATGCAGGACTACCGCCTGAAGACCGCGGATGGATCGAATGTCGTCCATGATTCGTTCCTTAGCAATCTAAAACAGCTATGGGAGATCCGCACCTTGCGTTGGCTGTACGTCGGACTGGGCATGTTTGCGGTCATGCAAATTTCGGTGTTGACGTGGTTCCCCGCCCTGCTGATGCGCGCGTACAACATCAAGGAAGACGCGGCCGGCGAAATCATGGGACTGGTCACCATCATCGCGCTTCGCGGTCCCATCCTCGGTGGTATTCTGGCGGACAAGTGGCAGAAAAAAAGGCCGGATGGCCGGATACATCTTGCTGCGGTGAGCATCGCTGTCACTTCCGTATTCTTGCTGCTCGAGTTGCTCGCTGCCTTGGATATCAACAACAAGCATTTGACGATTTTTTGCGCGATCATGCTCCCGCTGTACAGCATCGCTTCCGGCATGGCGCTACCGGCGGCTGCCGCGACCACACAAGATGTCGTGCCTGCCCGACTGAGAGGCTTGTCGTGGGGCGTCGCGATGTTGGCGCTGTATCTGTTGGGCGGCGCATGGGGTCCGCTGCTGGTAGGCAAGATCTCCGACACGTTCCACGGCGGTTATCAGGGGCTGGCGCTGGGCCTGGCCGTGGCCGGCTTATTCGGATTTGTTGCGAGTGCCCTGTGGTTCATGACTGAACGTCATGTAGAAAGCGACATGAAAAAGGCAAAGGAAGAATCCGCCAGCGCCTGATTTTATAGCAGCCAAACTCGTGACCGCGGCACCGGGTTTACTTCGACCCTTGCCGATACACGGGGCCAGGTTGCGCGTTAAACGCCAACCGGCCCCGTCTTTCTAACGGATTTAGTGTGACTTGCCGGCAGCAGTCGCCAACGGCGGCCCGTTGAATTCGACCTCTATAGACACGTCGATCAAGTCGCCCACACCCATCGTTGTGCCTGGCGCGGGCACGCCATATCCCATGCCGAAATCCGAACGCTTGAAGGTGCCGTGCGCGGAGAATCCGATGCGTGCGTGCGGATCCATATCGGGCATTCCCGGATACCCACCGTTGTAAGTTCCGGTTAGAACCAGTGGGCGAGGGACGCCGTGCAGATCCAACGTGCCAAGGATTTCGAACGATTTGGCACCGGTCATTCGAATTTTCTCCGAACGGAAGACGATCTTGGGAAACTTCTTGGTATCGAGAAATTGGGGTCCCTTCACGATATCCGTACACATCGCCGGCGCCGCATCCATTTCCAACGATGCAGTGTCGACCGTAGCCACGAGCTTGGATGCAGGTATGTTGTTGGGATCGAAGGTCAATGTTGCATCGAACCGGCTAAACCGCGTGGTGTAAGTCGAAAACCCGAGATGGTTGACGCGAAGTTGCAGGCTCGCGTGGGATTTATCGATGTGGTAAACCCCTGCCGGGGGTGCAGTCATAGCGGGCATTGCAGGTGGCGCGGACGAGTCGGCCGCACGGGACATTGCACCACACACGCTAAGCAATATGGCCAACGAGCTGGCGGCAAGCCGCCGAGTAGCCGTTCGGTTAATGTTGTTCATGGCAAGTTATTCCGTATAAGTTGAGGTCTCGATCAGGGCTCCCAACGCGGATGATCGACCCTTTGCTCCGCGGTCAACGCGCCCCTCCGTTCCAGGCGTCATACGCCTCAGCTGCGTACTCTTCCATCTATGCAACGAACGAACAGCAGCTAAATCGACACGACTCGACGCTTGCTTCGTTAACTATCGCAAGGCCCCTTTGACCGACCGACATACATGAGTTTGCGGTTGCGTAGCAGGCTTCGCAACCGCGTGGCGTCATTGATGACCGGAGCGCCCCGTTTTACGACTAGCTCCTGCGAGGCTGCCCTCATCGAGCGCCGCGATAAAGACCTTCATGGCGTCAATACGGTCCATAAAAAGCGCATCGTTGATGTGCGGTGAAGGCTGCGATGCGGATCGCCGAGCAGGCATCGGCCCCGTTGCTAGATTACGAATCGTGCTACGCAAGATAGTGATCTTGCCCCTGCTTCACGGACACGCGGATAAGCGATTCAATATCGCCAACCGAGGTGGAAAGCATGACGAAGAAGACCGAAACGACGAAGGGTCGCCAGCGGTATAGCACCGAGTTCAAACAGCAGGCGTTGCTTCGCGCGGTGAAGGACGGCGTGTCGATGGCA
>JAATFF010000019.1 GCA_015655335.1 Lysobacterales bacterium
ACGCAATTGGTCGCCGATGTGGCGGCGGCGCAATCGGTGTATCCAAACATGCGCTTCTCCTTCACGCTGGCCACACTGGGCGCGTCCGACGGCAGCTTCGGTGGCGTCAACACGCTTGGTGCGGAAGTAGTGCAGGCGATCCAGGCATCCAGCCCGGCATTGAAGAACTACACCGTCAACCTGATGACCATGGACTACGGTGGCACCAGCGCGGCGAACTGCGTAGTCGTGAGTGGTGCGTGCGAGATGGGCCAATCGGCGATTCAGGCAGCACAGAACCTGGAGCACAGCTACGGTATTCCTGCCAGCCACATCGAGCTGACGCCGATGATCGGGCAGAACGACTCGCCCGGTGAAATCACCACGATCGCCGACGTCGACACGATTGCCAATTACGCCACTGCCAATGGTTTGGCTGGCGTGCACTACTGGTCGCTGGATCGCGACACGCCGTGTGCGTCGGGTTCGGCCTCGGCGACGTGCAATTCCATCCCAACGTCGACGCCGCTGCAGTACACCAACGAGTTCCTGAAGGATTTCGGCAAGTAGTTTCGAGAAGTAAAGACAGCAGGGGGAACCTGATGCGGGTCGGGAGGTATGCCCGACCCGCATCAGGCATGAAGGTGTGAGAGGCGGCGACGCGGACGGAAGCGCGTCGCATTTAAGTCATCGCAAACCCATTACACGTAGTAACGGGCAGGGAAGCGTGATGGCGACTGTCCCCACTTGGCTGTCTGGAATGCGGTCATGAAATCGCCGGCCTAACTCACTTGTTGCGATTCAATCCAACTCTGGAGACAGTCTCATGCAAATGAAGAGATCCACGAAGTGGTCCACGCTGACGTTGAGCTCGTTGAGCACCGCGGTATGTGCGGCCCTGTCTACGACGTTGCTCACCGTTGCTCCGATGCAAATGGTGCACGCGCAATCCACTTGCGCCGCCGCATGGAATGCGTCCACGGCTTATACGCAAGGTAACGTCGCAAGCGAAGGTGGCGTCAACTACGTTGCAAATTGGTGGACGCAGGGCAATGACCCCGCTACGAATAATGGTGGCTCGGGTACGGGCGAGCCTTGGACGTCGGAAGGTGCTTGTACAGGCGGTTCACCCACTCCGACGCCGGCACCTACTCCTACTCCTACTCCTACTCCAGCACCTGCTCCCACACCAACACCCGCTCCCACGCCTTCCGGTGCTTGCGATCCGGCCTGGAATGCTTCAACGGCTTACAACGGTGGCGCTCTCGTGAGTGAAAGCGGCATCAACTACAAGGCGAACTGGTGGACGCAGGGTAACAATCCGGCCACCAACAACGGTCCGACGGGCAGTGGCGAACCATGGACTGAGGTCGGTACATGTAGTGGCTCTCCGAGTCCGACGCCCACCCCCACGCCGACGCCAACGCCAACGCCAACGCCAACTCCAACTCCGACACCCACTCCAACCCCCACGCCGGCGCCGAGCGGATTCGTGTTTAGTCCGTACAAGGACATCACGATCAACTTGAACTGGAATACGAACACGATGCAGACGGCGGTGACGGGAACGACGCTTCCGTTCGTCGGCAGCGGCAGCTTCTATTCCACGGCGGAGCCGAATCTCGGCGCGATCACGCTGGCTTTTGCCACAGGCGAATGCGGCAGCGAAAACTGGGGTGGCGTGACGTCGTCGGCATTCATCTCCGGCAACATTGGAGCGATCTCTAGTGCCGGCCTGAAATACGTGGTGTCCACTGGCGGTGAAGCGGGCGTATTTACCTGCTCGTCGGCTTCCGCGTTCGAGAGCTTCATCGCCAAGTACAACACTGCGCAGATGGTAGGCGTGGACTTCGACATTGAAGGCGGTCAGACACAAGCCGACATCACGCAATTGGTCGCCGATGTGGCGGCGGCGCAATCGGTGTATCCAAACATGCGCTTCTCCTTCACGCTGGCCACACTGGGCGCGTCCGACGGCAGCTTCGGTGGCGTCAACACGCTTGGTGCGGAAGTAGTGCAGGCGATTCAGGCATCCAGCCCGGCGCTGAAGAATTACACCGTCGACCTGATGGTGATGGACTACGGCGGCACTAGCGCAGCGAACTGCGTAGTCGTGAATGGTGCGTGCGAGATGGGCCAATCGGCGATCCAGGCAGCACAGAACCTGGAGCACAGCTACGGTATTCCTGCCAGCCACATTGAGCTGACGCCGATGATCGGGCAGAACGACTCGCCCGGTGAAATCACCACGATCGCCGATGTCGACACGATTGCCAACTATGCCACTGCCAATGGTTTGGCTGGCGTGCACTACTGGTCGCTCGATCGCGACACGCCGTGTGCGTCGGGTTCGGCCTCGTCGACGTGCAATTCCATTCCGACATCGACGCCGCTGGAGTACACCAACGAGTTCCTGAAGGATCTTGGCAAGTAGTTTCGATACGTCAATGGAGCAGGGGGAACCTGGTGCGGGCCGGGAGGCATGCCCGGCCCGCATCAGGCATGAAGATGTGAGAGGCGGCCACCGGCGTTTATGCGCCGGTGGCTTTATTATGGGAATCGTCGTTTTTAAGGATCGGTTTTGGTTTGGGTTTTAAGCGCCAAGGCGGGCGTCGTCTTCGCTGAAATCCGGCATGCCGGCCACGCTTTGTCGATGGCGGCCTTGTTTCTTTGCTTCGTACATGGCCGCGTCCGCATATCGCATCAATTGCTTGCGGTCTTCACCGTGTTCGGGATAGACGGCGATGCCGATGCTGGACGAGATCTGCAGCCAGTGATCGCCGAGTTCGAAGGGGTGGTTGAGGGTGTCGTGGATCTTCTCGGCGACCGCCAAAGCATCCTCCGGACGGTGGATGCCGTGCAGCAGTACTGCGAATTCGTCGCCGCCCAGACGGCCGACCGTATCCGCTTCGCGCAAGCATCCGCGGATCCGCCGAGCCGTCTCGCAGAGCAATGTGTCGCCCGCGTCGTGGCCAAACGTGTCGTTGGCCTCCTTGAACCGGTCCAGGTCGATATAGAGCACGGATAGACGCTCATGGTCACGTCTTGCCGCCAAGAGGGCCGTTTCCAGGCGATCGTGGAACAGCTCACGGTTGGGCAGGTCGGTAAGCACATCGTGCCCAGCGATGTATTGCAGCCAGGTCGCGTTTTGCTTGCGCTCGATGGCGGACGCCACCTGGTTTGAAACGAATTGCAGCAACACCTGGTGTTCCACCGTGTAACGCACATCGCCCGAATAGCTCTGCACGACGATGGCGCCGATCACGCCGTTGGGCGTGGTGAGCGGCACGCCGAGCCAGTCCAGCGAATCGCGCCCGGCGTAAGCGATGTTGCTCCCTCCCAGGTTTAAGGTCGTGCTCGGTGTAATCAGCAGCGCTTGCCCGGTACGGATGACTTCGGCGCTGAGCGTTCCCGAATCCAGCTTGCGGGGCGCGGGCGGCGCGTCGTATTCGTCCACGAAGTAGGGGAAGCTAAGTTCGTCGTGGCGTTCGTCATACAGCGTCACGAAGAAATTCTTGGCCGGCAGCAGCTCGCCAATGATTTGATGGATGCGCTGGAACAGGGCCAATAAGTCCTTGGCGGTATGTGCGGCCTCGGACATGGCCAGCAAAGCGGTTTGCATGGATTCGGCGCGTTTGAGCTCGGTGATGTCGTGCGCCACGGCGATGCGCACGCGATCCGCTTCAGACCAGCGCGCCGACCACATAATGTGCACGATGCGCCCATCTTTGCGAATGTAGCGGTTCTGGAAGCTGGGTTTGGCGTGCCCGGCCATGATTTCCTGGGCCGTCCGCAGCGTCAGTTCGCGATCGTCGGGATGGACCAGCTCAATCATGGGCCTGCCAATGGCCTCTTCCGGTGCGTAGCCGAAGATGCGCTCGTAGGCCTTGCTAACGTACAAATATCGGCCTTCGGTGTCGACCACGCAGATCGCATCGAGCAAAAGCTCGATGACAGTGGACAGGGGCGGGCAGGTGTTCTTTTCCATTTCTCCATGGGCGCAATGGGGAAGATATTGTTTGCTAAGCACGGGTCGTGCCGCCGGGCGCTGTGGCCGGTTCAATCGCGCAAACGGCGCAAATCCCTTGACCAAATCGACACTACGTCACGAAAGTCCCGATAGGAAGCGTGCAGCATGGGTGGGCTGATTTAATGCCTTTTTTAAGGGGGGGCGGGGAACCTGAACGAAGTTGTTGCTTCGCAGCATGTGGCGAGCCGGCTTGTCGTGGCTAAGTCCAGGGGACGCAAGAACTTTTTTGTAGACACGATCCACACGCTTGTGTAAATTGTGTCAACTTACGACAACCTGACATGTTTGGTTGTTTGGCCGCGCCGAAGCACTGTGACGCACGTTTAGAAGATTATAAAAAGCGGGGGGCGCCAGCTGCTCATGCAACGAACTTTTGTCGTCGGTTGCCCACGGTCGGGCACGACCATCGTACAAGCCATGCTGGCCAGACATCCTCAGGTTTTCACACTTCCCGAGACCGGTTTCTTTCCACGTCTGCTTGGTGGTCTTCACCAGCGCTTGGGCGATGAAGGAGCCAAGCCGCCCCGGCGTAATTTGGCGCGTCGCCTCGGTCTTACCCGGCGCTATGGCCGCCGTGAATTCCTTGAATTACAGCGATCCTTGCTGGGCGCGGAACAGCCGCCTTCACGTGCGCCGTGGTTCCAGGATACGTGCGTTTCGCGCTTCATCACCATGCTGGATAACTTGGCGGATCGGGCGGGTCGTTCCGCATGGATCGAGAAAACGCCGCATCATCTGCTGTACCTGGCAGAGATCGAGCACTACTTGCCTGATGCGCGATTCATTCATGTGATCCGTCCAGGCATGGACGTGCTTGCGTCGATCACCGATGCCGATCTGCGCTATGACAATAAAGCGTTCAGCGGCGGGTTGATGCAATGGGTGCGTCGCTGGAATCGTGCTGTCGATGTGCACCGTTCCCGGATCGGTGTTCGCAACCATCATTTTGTCTTTCTGGAAGACTTGATCAGCAACCCTGCAGAAGAGTGGCAGCGCTTGTGTACGTTCCTCAACCTGTCCGCCCATGTCGAGCTCGATCAATCCTGTCTCCAGAACATCGCCGATCCCAAAGTCGAACCGTGGAAGCGGGATGCGCTAAGTGGGTTGCCCCAGCAATCCGATAGCAAGGTCGAGAGCTTGTTTGGGCCGCAATTGCGCGAGTGGCTGCGTGAGCGCCTTAGTTCGTACGAGGAGCTCTATGCGGCCAGCAGCTTGTCTTATAACCGCGAAGATAGTTTCACCCTGCCTCTTGCCGCGCCCGGGCTGCGACAGCTGGAGAAAAGCGGCGCCGAGACGAATGTCGGTACGGCCCATACGGTAACGGACGGACGTTATCGGGTCGCCTGATGCGGTTGTCGCGGTGAATTGACCGCGGCGCCGCAAGATTTTGTTCTAACTCAATACGTATACGCGCGTGCTGTTTTGCGGCGCTTCGTCGTGCACTTTGACTTGCGTATCGAACAAATTGCACGTTCGCCTGTCACAATTCACAGGTCATTGTGAAGCAGGCGACATCGTGAATCGCAGAGCAAATAAAAAACAGACATCGTATGGCAGCTGGATCGCGGCAATCGTCGTCGTGGCGGCTGTCGTGGCGGCGGGTGTGTATTTGGTGCGCATGGCTATGCATCCGGACACCTCGGTGTCGAACCCGTCAACCGTAGCGCCAACTACCACATCGTTGACAGCGCCGGTTAGCGCAGCGTCGACGGTTCAACACCCCATCACACAAGCGGCATCCGGTCCGGCTCCCGCATCCACGGCATCGCTGCCGGCGTTGGTTGACAGCGATGCCAGCGTGCTTGATGCCTTGTCCACGCTGGCAAGCGGCGGCGATCTGCGCTCGCTGCTGGTACCAAGTAAGATCATTTCGCGCGTGGTGGCCACGGTTGACGCACTCCCGCGGCAGAGCTTTGGCAGCACCAATATCCTCCCGTTACGCACGCCAAAGGGCAGCATGCAGACGAGCGTGGCCAATGGCATCACGCTAATCGATGCGCGCAATAACGATCGCTATGCATCGTACATCGCAGTGCTGGAGAACGTGGACCCGCAGGCACTCGTAGCTTGGTATAAGCGGAATTATCCGCTATTCCAGCAGGCCTATCGTGAACTTGGCTATCCGCATGGTTATTTCAACGACCGTGCATTAGCGGCCATCGACGATATGTTGGCTGCGCCCGAGCTGCACG
This sequence comes from Lysobacterales bacterium, assembly GCA_015655335.1. Lineage (GTDB taxonomy): Bacteria > Pseudomonadota > Gammaproteobacteria > Xanthomonadales > Rhodanobacteraceae > Dyella_B. The sequence continues at coordinate 6,202 of JAATFF010000019.1, forward strand.
ATCCGATTGCCGTCGCCCGCGTCGATTCGCATTATGTGTTTGTCGATCCTCGGTTGCAGTCATTGTCGAATGGCCAGAAGCTGATGGTTCGCCTCGGCCCGGAAAACGAAGCACAGTTCAAGGCGAAGCTGCGCATGATTCGCGCGCTGCTGGCGGGTACCCAAGTCGCCCATTAATTCTGGGATGCACTCAGAGCGGTCTTGGAAAACGTGCACAGAAAAGGCCCGCTTTGCAGCGTAATGCTGTTCACTTAAGCATTGCATCGTAGCCAAGGCATCCCAAGAATCCGGTCTTCACGTGTTGAAGGCCGGATTTTTTTGTGTCCCTGCAAAGTGTTCTGTTTGATATCGATGAGCTGCACTCGTTTTCTGATCT